>NZ_LWFH01001555.1:0-113760 GCF_001635725.1 Oleiphilus sp. HI0066 | reverse complement strand
ATTCGGTGTTGCACTTTCAGGCTCCGACGCTGCTTTTTCTGCTGGCTTTTCAGCGCTAGTTGCTTTTGCGTTAGCCGTTGCTTTTTCTGTCGAATCAGCAGTTGGCTGAGTGACTTTCTCAGCAGGCGCTGCTGTTTTGGCAACTGGTTCTGCTGCCGGAGCTTTTTCAGTAGCAGGCGTTTCAGTGCTTGCAGCTTCAGTTGCCGTCGTGTTTTCCGCTTTAGGTGCATTACGACGACGGTTGCGGCGACGATTGTTTGAGCGTGGCGCTTTCTCTTGCGTCGCGTTCGAGTCGTTTTGTGCTGCGTCCGTTGCTGCAACAGGTGCTTCTTGAGCATCCGTTGTCGCTTTTTCTGCTTCCGCTTTTGCTGGCGCTACTTTTGCCAACTCTTCATCAGAGATAGGCTCAGGGCGTGGCTTCTCGCGATACTTCTGATTGTTAGAACCTGCATTGCGTTGACGACGTGGTCGCTTGTTGGCGCTATCTGTATTGTCGTTTTGCTTGCTTTGATTCTGTTTATTGCGCGGCGCGTTTTGCTCTTTTTCAGCCGTATTTCGATCATTTGAACGCGCTTTATCATTGTTGCGCTTGTTATTGCGCTGACCTTGGCGTTCATCATTGCGCTCCCGTTTGTTATTACGGTTTTGCTGATTATTACGGTCATCACCACGCTTAGTGCGTTTAGCATTCGTTTGTCGATTACTGTTTTGGCGACGTTGGTTGTTGTTGCGATTTTTAGGAGAAGGTTTCTCTTCTTCTTTCTCGCTTTCTTCAGAGCTAAACATTGCAGAGAGCTTGCTAGCAATCTTTGCAAACAAACCGCCTTCGTTCGAAGAAGTTGGAGCTGGAGGACGAGGCGTAATCGTCTTCACTGCGGCTTCTTCTTTAACTGTTTCACGTGGTTGTGCAGCGGTGCTTTGCTCTTCTTCGTTTTGGCTAACTTCAAGTGTATAGCTTGGTGTGTCCTCAAGGTTTGCGTAATCATCTTCACGCAAACGTGTCACTTCGAAGTGAGGTGTTTCTAGATGATCTTTAGGAACAATAATGACATCAACGTTTTGCTTACTTTCAATCTCAACGATTTGCTTACGCTTCTCATTCAGAAGGAAGGTTGCAACGCTAACTGGGACGATTGCTTGTATCGCACCAGTTTTTTCTTTTGCACTTTCTTCGTAGATCAAACGCATGATCGATAGTGCAAGAGATTCAATGTCACGAATGGTGCCTTGTCCGTTACAACGAGGGCAAGTTTCTGAACGTGTTTCGCCGAGTGAAGGACGCAAGCGTTGGCGAGACATTTCTAGCAGGCCAAAGCGAGAGATCTTTCCGACCTGAACACGTGCGCGATCTAACTCAAGTGCGTCACGCATACGGTTCTCAACTTCGCGTTGGTTTTTGCTAGGGCCCATGTCGATGAAGTCAATAACAATCAAACCGCCCATATCACGTAAGCGAAGTTGGCGTGCTATTTCATCAGCGGCTTCAAGGTTTGTTTGAAGTGCTGTTTCTTCAATGTCGCTGCCTTTTGTTGCACGCGCCGAGTTGATATCAATCGAGACAAGTGCCTCTGTTGGGTCGATAACAATAGAACCGCCAGACGGCAATTTTACTTCACGTTGGAATGCTGTTTCGATTTGCGCTTCGATTTGATAGCGGCTGAATAATGGGATCTCGTCTTGGTAGAGTTTGATCTTGTTTTCATAAGCCGGCATTACAGCGCGAACGAAATTCAATACATCTTCAAATACTGCAGGTGCGTCGACCAATACCTCGCCGATATCTTGGCGCAGATAGTCTCGAATAGCGCGAATGATTACGTTGCTTTCTTGGTAGATTAAGAAAGGAGCGGGGCGGCTCTCAGACGCAGTCTTAATGGAATCCCAAAATTGAACAAGGTAGTCAAGGTCCCATTGTAGTTCTTCAGTACTTCGACCAACGCCTGCAGTGCGAACAATAACGCCCATGCTGTTAGGCATGTTTAAGCCAGACATTGCTTCTTTTAGCTGTGCGCGATCTGGCCCTTCAATTCGGCGAGAAATGCCGCCGGCTCTTGCGTTGTTTGGCATGAGTACCAAGTAACGACCAGCTAGGCTGATAAACGTAGTGAGTGCAGCACCCTTGTTACCGCGTTCTTCCTTTTCAACCTGTACGATTACTTCTTGGCCTTCGCTGATCGCATCTTTGATGTTAACGCGGCCTTTGCCAGCGCTTGGCTTGAAGTATTCTTTTGAAATTTCTTTAAGAGGAAGGAAGCCGTGTCGCTCGGCACCGAAATCGACGAAAGCAGCTTCTAGGCTAGGTTCAACACGGGTTACTTTGCCTTTATAAATGTTTGCTTTCTTTTGCTCGCGAGAGCCGGCTTCAATGTCTAGGTCGTAGAGTTTTTGCCCGTCAACGAGGGCTACACGCAACTCTTCGCTTTGAGTCGCGTTGATTAACATTCTTTTCATGAACAACGTCCAATATGGCGCTGTATACAGGAAGGGCAGAAAGATCGAGGGTTAGAATACCTACAACTGTGGCGTTAAAACGAGCATGCAAACACTAAACTCCAGGTTTTATAGCTGCTCTGTTGAACTAACATCTCATTGTAAACAGCAGGTCTTATGGTCTCTTTACAACGCAAGTCTTGTGAACTCACGGTGTCGGCCTGTGTCGTGATCATGCTTTGAATGGCTTACGAAGGCCTCTTTAAGCATCATCTAAAGATCTTTTGCGCTACGCTGTACAGCGTATTTATCCAATCATTTGTTTTGCAAACTGCGTAAAAACAAATGTTCCTTTGGGTGTTTCTCTTTTCATACCGTGAGCACAGTGAGCGCTATGCGATAGGCAGGCTTCAAGGCTTCGAACGATATGTATTACCAATGCATCACCATCATTCAACTTTGCCAACGCTTTTCTCATTGCTGTTTTTTTGCAACAAGTGCAAAGCGGCTATACTCTTTTTTCCTGCAGATTCTAGTGAAGAATGTGCGTATTTTACGGGGCTAAAGCTGTATGATTGCGGAAACGAAAATGTCGTTTCAAGCACCTTTGGATTTAAAAGGGGCCGACGCGGAAGCGAATATAGCAGTAATTGGTAGGTCGGGCAACGACTTAGAGGTGTAGGTGGCAGATCAAAAAGTAAAAGCTCAAAAACCTGAAGGACAAAAGAAGCCTTTGGGGCATGGTGTGCAATTAGTCACCATTACTGAGAAGAACGAAACTCAGCGGATCGACAATTTTTTATTGAGTGCGTGCAAGGGTGTGCCGAAGTCAAAAATTTATCGCGTGATTCGTAAAGGTGATGTGCGCATAAATAAAAAAAGATGTAAGCCAGAAACGAAGCTACAGCTCGGTGATATTGTTCGCGTTCCTCCTATGCACACAACGAACAGCGTTAACGGACAAGTTAAGGTTAGCGATTCTTTGTCTCAAGCGCTTAAAGATTCAGTTCTCTATGAAGACGATCAGCTTTTAGTGATCAATAAACCTTCTGGCTTGGCTGTTCATGGCGGAAGTGGTGTGAACTTGGGTTTGATAGAGGCTTTGCGTACAAAATACCCCGAACATCAGTTTCTTGAGCTAGTTCATCGATTAGATCGAGATACCTCTGGTGCTGTTCTGATTGCTAAGAGTCGTCCTGCCTTAAAAGCACTTCATGCGCAATTTAGAGATGATACGGTGAACAAGATTTACCATTTAGCGGTATTCGGTAAATGGCCAAAGTACAAAGTGATGGTGGATGCTCCGCTTCGTAAGAATGAGCTCAAATCTGGCGAGCGTATGGTGGTGGTGAGTGCTGACGGAAAACCGAGCCAAACGAAGTTTTCGATTCTGAATCGTTCGGATAAGTTTACCTTGGTTGAAGCAAAGCCGATTACTGGGCGTACGCACCAAATTCGCGTCCATGCCGCGTTTTCTAAACATCCAATTGTGGGGGATGTTAAGTATATTCAGAACTTGGTCGAAGATCAGGGCGGAATGGAGAAGGCGCGTTTGATGCTTCATGCGCGGGCCATAGAATTTGACTTGCCAATAAAGGGAGGCAAAACGCAACGCATGCGACTTGAAGCTGAATATGACGAGCGCTACATGCAAGCTCTTGAGAAAATGGAGTTACTTTAGTGCGATATTCAACGATTGTGTTCGATTGGGATGGAACCTTGGTAGATTCGGAGCGTCATATCGTTTCCTGCATCGCTGAATCTGCACAAGTGTGCGACCTGCCTGAGCTCAGCTACGCCCGCATGAAGAGTATCATCGGTCTCGGTATGAAAGAGGCTTTGTTTGAACTTTATCCCAATATTACTGAGGATCAGATTCAGACGTTGAGGGCGCACTATTCTAAGCAATTCCATAAGAATGAAGGTGCAGAGTTATCGTTGTTTCCAGACGTATTCGACGTGCTTAAAGAGCTAAAAGATCGAGGCTTTGTTTTAGCTGTAGCGACAGGTAAGAGTCGACGCGGTCTTGATATGGCGAAGGAGCAGAGTGGGCTAGGACAGTTTTTTGATATTGAACGGTGCGCGGATGAAACGCGATCGAAGCCGCACCCGCAAATGCTTATCGAGATTTCTGACCATTTGAAGGTGCCGCGAGATCAAATGTTGATGGTTGGTGATACGACCTTTGATATGGAAATGGCGCAGAAGGCACAGATGCCTAGTGTCGGCGTAAGCTACGGTGTGCATGCGGTGAAGAGCTTACGGCAATATAATCCGAAGCGCATTGTTGATGCGATGCCTGAGCTGCTAGCATGGCTCGTCGAATCACATGACGATATAAAGCTCTAGATTTTTTATCATGGGCGTTCTCAAGTCGATCGTTGATTAGTAATTTTGATAAAACAATAAACTAGGAGTTCCTTTTGGAAAACTCAGATAACGTAAAGGCAGTCCCTCAGCCAACTAGTTCCAACTCTAAAGAATGGAAGTTAATTGAAAAAACGGTAGCTACTTTAGGGGTTGAGCAGCGACGTACTCGTCGTTGGGGTATTTTCTTTAAGTTGCTGACCTTCGCTTACTTATTCATTTTGCTTGGCATGATGGCAAATGGTTTAAGTCCAAGCGGTATGCAGGTTGACTCCGAAAATTACACTGCCTTGATTGATGTGCGAGGAGTGATTGCAGATCAAGAAGATGCTAGTGCTGATGTGATCGTGACAGGTTTACGCTCTGCATTTGAGGCAGAAGGGGCTAAAGCGGTCATTTTGAGAATTAACAGCCCGGGCGGAAGTCCAGTTCAGTCTGGCTACGTCTATGATGAAATCAAGCGGTTGCGCGGCTTGTATCCTGAGAAAAAACTCTATGCAGTGATTACCGATTTGGGAGCCTCTGGCGCTTATTACATGGCAGCGGCTGCTGACGAAATTTATGCAGATAAAGCAAGCTTAGTTGGGTCTATTGGTGTAACAGCAGCAGGTTTTGGCTTTGTTGACCTGATTGATGAATATGGCGTTGAGCGTCGCACTTATACCTCTGGTGAGCACAAAGCATTTCTGGACCCGTTTAGTGAAGAGGATCCAGAAGAGGTGGCATTCTGGAAAACTGTATTAACTAGTACGCATCAGCAATTCATTGATAAGGTGAAAGAAGGGCGTGGTGATCGTTTGGTAGAAAACGATAAGTTATTTAGTGGATTGATCTGGAATGGGGAGCAAGCTCTTGAGTTGGGCTTGATTGACGGATTAGGTAGTTCTGGTTACGTGGCGCGCGAGCTTGTCGGTGCTGAAGATATTGTTGACTTCTCATTGCAGCCAGACCCACTCCAGCAATTTACAGAGTCCTTGGGTGTATCCATCGGCGGAGCGATCAGTTCAGTATTAGGTTTGAATACCATGCAGCTTCGTTAGATTTTTTAAAAAGCTATATAAGGCAGCTAATTAGCTGCCTTTTTTATGGGAGCATAATACCGAAGCGCTTAAGTATGTGGCATAGCTCTATTAATGGGAGGCCTATCAGAGCATTTGGGTCTTTTGTCTCAATCGCCTCAAACAACGTAACGCCTAAACCTTCGACCTTGAATCCGCCCGCACAATCATAAGATGGCTCTTTTTGCACATAGCTTTCAATTTGGGCGGATGTTAAAGGCTTAAATTTCACGCGCGTTAGATCGCAAGTGGTTTCTTCCTGCATTGTTTCGGTGTTAACGACCGAAAGAGCAGTAAAAAACGAAACCTCTTTGCCTGAGCAGAAGGCGAGTTGCTCGCAGTTCTTTTTGAAAGAACCTGGTTTATGAAGATATACTCCGTCGCAATAAGCTACCTGATCGCTACCGATAACAATGCTTTTGATTGGTGATGAGAGTGATGCCACCACATTATGCGCTTTTAGTGATGCGAGCTTTAGAGCTAAGTCTTTTGGAGAGTTGGCCGAAATAGATCTTTCATCGATCTCAGGAGCAATGCATTCAACATGAGAAAACAGCTTTTCTAATAGAGTTTTGCGGTATTTGCTAGATGAGCCAAGAATTATGCGATGGGTAGTCATTTAGTTTTCTTGAAATAGTTCGAATTGGCGCTAGTGTTTCATATTCCAAACTGATGCTGAAGCCTCAGTTGTGCACTGCTTTGAACGATTGTTAAAAAAATGTTGTTTTCTTTTGACAAGTACGGGTCTCGCCAATAGAATTGCGCGCTTATGTCGGATCACTCACTCCCAAAGACTGTCGATCCCCTTAAATACGCTGACCAAAACAAGGTTTTGCAGGGGAAAATTGCAGTGCAATGCATGCCTCGTTTGGCAGATATTGTGCTAAGTACTGAAGGGGATGTAGAAGTAATGCTTGAGTTTGATCGCGATGAGCAACATCTTAGAGTTCTCAAAGGGCACCTGAAAGCGGAATTAGCTTTGACCTGCGAGCGTTGCTTAGAAGCGGTTAACAAGGTAGTAGAGTCAGACTTTCAGCTTGGTATTGTCTTATCAGATGAGCAAGCTAAGAACCTACCTGGATACTACGAGCCGCTTTTGGTCGAGCCGGAAGTTATGCCGGTTTATGATGTGGTCGAAGAGGAATTGATCCTCAGTTTGCCGATGTTTTCCTATCATGATGATTGTAAAGCAGAGCAGTTTGGGGAAGAGCAAGAAATCGAAGAAGCACCGGAAAAAGAAAATCCTTTTGCTGTGTTATCTGAATTGAAGCTCATAAAATAGTTTATGATTTGCGCGCATTTATAGATTGCGCCACATGAGAAAGACACCTTTCGGGAGAAACGTATGGCTGTTCAACAAAATCGCAAAACTCGCTCTAAGCGTGGCATGCGCCGTTCACACGACGCGCTAACTGGTGCAACTCTTTCAGTTGACTCAACTACTGGTGAAACGCACCGTCGTCACCACGTAACTGCAGACGGTTTTTACCGTGGTAAGCAAGTTATCGAGAAAGCAGACGACTAAGCGAATTATTCGCACGCTATGACAGGAAACCTGCGCATCGCTGTTGATGCGATGAGTTGTGATCATGGCGCACAAGTGGCGGTTAATGCGTCACTTTCGTTCTTAGAACGAAACAAAACCTCTGACATTGTTTTGGTTGGTAATCAAAGCGAGTTGGAGGTTTTTTTGTTTCAGCACCCGCTCTATTCCTCATTAAAACATCGTCTTGAAATAAGCCCAGCTAACTCTGTTGTTCTTATGGATGACAAGCCCTCAGTGGTGTTGCGTCGAAAGCAAGATAGCTCAATGGCTGAAGCACTAAAGATGGCGCGTGATGGCTCAGTATCAGCAGTGGTCAGTGGTGGAAATACCGGAGCCTTGATGGCTTTAGGGCGCTCCATTTTAGGGACCTTTCATGGTGTTGATCGCCCAGCTATCACAAAGCTATTTCCGTCTCAAAATGGTGGAACCTTAGTTCTTGATCTTGGTGCAAATGTAGATAGCTCAGCTGAGCAGCTTATGCAATTTGCCTTAATGGGCCAGATACTTGCGCAAGTGATTAAAGAGAAAGAACAGGCGGACGTTGCGCTTCTTAATGTTGGTGATGAAAATATTAAGGGCAACGAGTTAGTTCGTTTGGCGGATTCTCTTATCAGAGAAGCGCCAGAAATTAACTATATTGGTTTTGCTGAGGGCGGCGATATTTTTCGAGGTAAAGCTGACGTTCTTGTTTGCGATGGTTTTGTTGGGAATATTGCACTAAAAAGCGCCGAGGGTGCGGCAAATATTATCCTTGATGGGGTGAAGGCCTTTTTTGAACGTTCATGGTTTACGCGCTTGTTAGCGAAGTTGTTGGCGCCACATATGGCTAGTGCGCTGAAACAGCTTGATCCCGATACGCACAACGGAGCAATGTTTTTAGGATTAAATGGCGTTGTGGTGAAAAGCCACGGCAACGCAAAGGTAGAAGCGTTTGTGCATGCAATTGAGCTTGCGGATCGCGAAGCACGCTCTAATCTACCTGAAAAAATTAACAAAGCACTAGAGTTCATCGCTTTCGACTAATTTGCGGTGATATAAGGAGGTTTTATGTCGTTGGTATTTATGTTCCCCGGTCAAGGATCGCAAAGTGTGGGCATGATGGCTGATTTGTTAGCATCATCAGAGAAGGCAAATCAGGTGTTTGCTGAAGCTTCTGACGCGATTGGTATCGATTTAAGAAAATTGGCGCTAGAAGGTCCTGAAGAGAGAATTAATCAAACAGAGATTACGCAGCCATTGATTCTCACCGCTAGTATCGCAGTATGGGAAGAGTGGTGTGCTCAAACAACGATTCGACCGGACTTTATGTGTGGCCATAGCCTCGGTGAGTACACCGCGCTCGTTGCCTCTGGCGCTATTTCATTGTCTGATGCCGTTAAACTTGTTCATTTGCGTGGCCAGCTTATGCAGCAGGCAGTTCCTCTGGGCCAAGGTGCGATGGCAGCTTTGCTTGGTTTGGATGATGAGACTGTTATTAAAGTATGTGAAGAGGCATCTAGTGTAGGTGTTGTATCAGCAGCTAATTTTAATTCGCCGGGTCAGGTAGTGATCGCGGGTGCGAATGATGCGCTTGAAAAAGCGATTGAGTTGGCTAGAGAAGCAGGTGCGCGCCGCGCAGCAATGCTGCCTGTGAGCGTGCCTTGTCATTGCGCTTTACTTGAGCCTGCGGGTGAAAAACTTGCAGAAGCCATCAATGCCATTTCGTTTAGCGAGCCGCAGGTTCCGATTGTTCAAAATTATACTGCGACCGTAGCAGAGTCTATTGAAGACTTGAAAGCGAATCTATTGCCTCACTTGTCTAAAGCTGTGCAGTGGACTAAATCAGTACGTTACTTGGCTGATCAGGGCGCAACGCAGTTTGTTGAATGTGGGCCAGGCAAAGTCCTTGCAGGTTTGACGCGTCGCGTCGACAAGTCACTAGAAAATTTCGCAATTTCAGATGGGCAGGGCATCACCTCAACGATTGCATCGCTCAGTGAGGAAGCGTAAATGAGTTTAAAGAAATCAAATGAGCGAAAGGTAGCTTTAGTAACTGGTGCAAGTCGCGGCATTGGTCAGGCGATCGCCAAGGCTTTAGCTTCTGATGAAAATATAACTGTTATTGGAACGGCTACCTCTGAAGCCGGCGCGTCTTCTATCTCTCATTATTTTGCCAAATGGGGTTTAGATGGTGATGGGATTGTTATGGATGTGAGCGACCCCGACTCGGTGAGCGATGGCATTGCAATGGTAACTTCAGCTTATGGAGCACCTTCTATCTTGGTAAACAATGCTGGCATTACCAAAGATGGTCTTATGCTTCGTATGAAAGAAGATGACTGGCAATCAGTGATTCAAACTAATTTGAGCTCTGTGTACCGCACATCGAAAGCAGTATTGAAGGGAATGACGAAGGCTCGCTGGGGGCGCATCATTAACGTGAGCTCTGTCGTTGCACAAATGGGTAACCCGGGGCAGGCAAATTATTGTGCTTCTAAAGCTGGGATTGAAGGTTTTACACGTTCGCTCGCGTCTGAAATCGGTAGTCGTGGCATCACGGTAAATTCAGTTGCGCCAGGTTATATTCAGACCGACATGACTGACGATTTGAGTGAAGAGAACAAGGACTTAATGTTGTCCAAAATTCCTGTGAATCGTCTTGGTAGTTCTGCGGAAGTTGCTTCAGCGGTCGCCTTTTTAGCTTCACCGAATGCATCGTATATCACAGGCCAAACCTTGCATGTGAATGGCGGAATGTATATGTCTTAAAGGCCTGATTGGAACTTGTTTCAGGGCATTGATTCAACTAGACTAACACGCAACATTACCTGACACGTGCAACTAGGGCGTAAGCAGGGAGCGTGCAGACCAGCATCAATCAAAACATAAAGCTGGTTAGCACTCCGATATAATGAAGAGAGGAAACTATGAGCACTGTAGAAGAGCGTGTAAAAAAGATTGTTTGTGAACAACTAGGTGTTAAAGAGTCTGAAGTACAAAATACTTCGTCTTTTGTTGATGACCTTGGTGCAGACTCTCTTGATACCGTAGAGTTAGTAATGGCGCTTGAAGAAGAGTTCGAAACTGAAATTCCTGATGAGGAAGCAGAAAAGCTTTCTACAGTTCAAGAAGCAATCGACTACATTATTGCTAATCAATAAGACTCGATTTGCTCTAGCAAACCGTCCATGGCGATAATGCTTTGGGCGGTTTTTTGGTTATTAAGTAAGTGTTTTTGTTATAGCTGCTGTTGGTCTTAATGCTGAGCTATAAAATCATAGGATGGAGATACCCATGTCAAAACGTCGCGTTGCTGTCACAGGTTTAGGTGCGTTAACCCCGCTCGGGAATACGGTTGCCGAAACTTGGGACAAACTAATAGCGGGAGAAAGTGGCATCGGTTTGATTGAGCGCTTTGACACGACAGATTTACCTGTAAAAATCGGTGGTGAAATCAAAGATTTCGATTTGTCAGAATACATTGATCGAAAAGAAGCGCGACGTATGGATGCGTTTATGCACTATGGCATGGTTGCTTGTATGCAGGCTGTGCAGGATGCAGAGCTCGAGTCCTTATCTGAAGAACAACTAAAACGGACAGGCGTTGCGGTAGGGTCTGGCATTGGCGGTATCGAAACGATCGAATGTACACGAGATACCTTCCATAAGTCTGGCTCTCGACGCGTATCACCATTCTTTGTGCCTAGTGCAATCATCAATATGATCTCTGGCAACGTTGCCATTAAGTATGGTTTTAAAGGTCCTAACATTGCGGTTGTGACGGCTTGTACGACAGGTACACACAATATTGGTTACGCTGCGCGAACCATCGCTTATGGCGATGCAGACGTGATGTTAGCAGGCGGAGCGGAGATGGCTACAACGCCAGTTGCAATCTCGGGCTTCGCTAACGCAAAAGCGCTTTCATCGCGTAACGACGAACCAACAAAAGCATCACGACCTTGGGATAAAGGACGAGATGGCTTTGTGTTATCAGATGGTGCGGCTTGTGTTGTGCTTGAAGAATATGAACACGCGAAAGCGCGTGGTGCGAAGATTTATGCTGAAGTGATTGGCTTCGGTATGAGCGATGACGCATTTCATATGACAGCGCCTTCTGAAGATGGCGAAGGTGCATTGACCTCAATGCAAAATGCCTTGAATGATGCAGGCATACCAGCCAGTGAACTTGATTACATCAATGCGCATGGTACTTCGACTCCCCTGGGTGATTTAGCGGAAGCGCAGGCAATTCAGAAATTAGTCGGCGATACCAATGAGAAGCTCTTAGTAAGCTCTACAAAGTCATCGACTGGCCATCTACTCGGTGCAGCTGGTGCGATTGAAGCGATCTTCAGTGTGCTTGCGATTCGTGACAATATTGCACCACCAACTATTAACGTTGAAGATAAAGAAGAAGCTGTCACGTTAGATATTGTGCCTAATCAAGCCCGCGAAGCAGAAATTAATACTGTGTTGAGTAACTCATTTGGTTTTGGTGGCACGAACGGCACCTTGATCTTTAAAGCTGTATAAGCGTTTATCTTTAGAAAACAACAATAAATTCAGAGGTTCTCAATGGGGGCGCTCCTGTATTCCTCGCTTGAGGAAGAATCTACATCTCCGCTTAGTTTGAGTAACCGCGGTCTCGCGTATGGCGATGGTATCTTCGAAACCATTCGTGTTGTTCAAGCTAAAGTGCCGTTACTAGATTACCATCGCGCCCGATTTCTCCGTGGTGTTGAGGTACTCTCTCTTGGTTCTAGTCTGGAGCTACTAGAAGCTTTTGATGATCAGCTAGAGAACGCCGTTCGTCAGCTACAATTGCACGGTCATGAGAACGGTCTGGTTAAACTCATCGCTACACGCAAAGAAGGTGGGCGTGGCTATGCGCCTATAAAGCCGAGTTCCGTTGATCTATTTATCCAAGTATTTGAATTACCTCACTACCAAGAATCTTATTATTCATCGGGGATTGAGCTTGCCTTGTGTTCGCATCGCTTGAGTGAGCAACCTATGTTGGCAGGTATCAAGCATCTGAATCGACTTGATCAGGTCATGGGGGCTCGCGAGTTAAACGGCGCGCCGGAAGGTGTCATGCTTGATCAAAAGAATCACGTTATTGAAGGCACCAAATCAAACTTAATCGCTTTGATTGATGGAACGTTTTACACGCCAGAACTGAGTGTTTGTGGAATTCGCGGTACCTTATTAAGTGCTTTGCTAGCAGGCGAGCTTGAGGAGTTCGATGGCTCTTTCACGATACAGGAGCGACAAATGACATTGGATGATCTGCATCAGGCAGATGCCTTACTCATGATCAACAGTGTATTTGGTGTATGGCCTGTTAGCCAGTTTCAGCAATCAAAATATGCGCCTTCTACACAAGTAAATAAGATGATGTCAACAGTAAAACAGCGCTTTGGTTTTGATTATGAAGTGGCTTAAATTTTTTCTCGGCTCAGTTGTTCTTTTCGCATTGCTTGGTGCGTTAGCAGTCCTTTCTTATCTGCGTTATCTCGAAAAGCCCTTACCAATCACAGAGCCTTTTGTATACGAACTTAAAAAAGGAAGCTCGTCCAACCGAGTGATTAATGATTTCCATAAATTGGGAATTATTGAATATGAAGAAGTGGCCAAGATATACGTTCGCCATAAAAATCTTAGTCCGAAACTCAAAGCCGGCGAGTTTGAAATTCAACGCGATATGACGCTGGTTGAGCTGTTTGCCTTGCTTACATCAAATCAGTATGTCAGCTATAAAGTCGTTTTAATTGAAGGATCTACATTCAAAGAAGCGCGTGCAGTGCTTGAATCAGATTCTCGCTTGCAACATGTGTTGGTAGGTTTGAGTGACAAAGAGGTACTGCAAAAACTCACAGGAAATAAATCAAGCGATCTTCCGCAAAAAGGCGATTTTGTTTTCACGCATCCCGAAGGGGCGATTTATCCGGATACTTACTTTTTCCACAAAGGTGAGAGCGATCTTTCCATTTTAAAGCGCGCGCATCAGCGCTTACTCAAAGTGCTAGACGAAGAATGGTCGAAGCGACAATCTAAACTGCCATTAGCAACGCCATATGAAGCTTTGATTCTCGCTTCAATAGTTGAAAAAGAAACCGGTAAGCCTAGCGAGCGTGAAGAAATTGCTGGTGTGTTCGTACGTCGGTTGAATAAAAAAATGAGACTGCAAACAGACCCTACGGTGATCTATGGTCTGGGGGATCGTTACAAGGGCAATATTACCCGCAAACATCTAAAAGAGCTGACGCCTTACAATACTTATCGGATTAATGATTTGCCTCCGACGCCTATTGCCTTAGCGGGTCGCGAAGCGATTCACGCTGCGTTAAATCCAAAGGCTGGAAAGACTTTGTATTTTGTTGCCAAGGGGGACGGTTCGCACGTGTTTTCCGAAACGCTGGCACAGCATAATAAAGCGGTACGAGAATACCAATTACGTCGACGAAGCGATTATAAGTCGATTTACAATTAGCTATGAGTAATAGGGGCAGTCATAAGCAGATTGGTCCCGACGAGAGAAAACGAGAATGCGTGGAAAGTTTATTACCGTCGAAGGCGGTGAGGGTGTTGGCAAGTCCAGCAATATTGAATTTATAGCGAATACATTGCGAGAAAAGGGTATCCATTGCATTGTTACCAGAGAACCGGGTGGAACGCCGCTAGCAGAAGAAATTCGTGAAGTCCTGATTGCACGCCGTGACGAGAAAGTTTGCCCAGATACCGAATTATTGTTGATGTTTGCTGCGCGTGCGCAACATCTTAACGAGAAGATCCTTCCTGCATTAGACGCGGGTACATGGGTTGTGTGTGATCGCTTCACCGATGCAACCTATGCCTACCAAAGTGGTGGGCGTGAATTACCGAGTGAAAAAGTTGCCAACCTCGAAAACTTTGTGCAAGGTGATCTGCGTCCAGATGTTACGCTATTGCTTGATGCGCCGATTGAAGTTGGTATGGCACGGGCAAGCAAACGTGCCGCGCTAGATCGTTTTGAAGAGGAAGAAATCGACTTCTTTAATCGTGTGCGTAATAACTATCTTGAACGTGCGAGCGAAGATCCTGAACGCTTCGTTATTCTTGATGCAAGCCAAACACTTGAAGAAGTACAATCTGATTTGGCACTTAAATTGAGTGAGTTGATTGAATGAATTTTGGAAGTGATAACCAAAGTGGAGCCTCAGAGCAGGTATTAAATGCCATTATTGCTGCAAATGCTGGTTCCAGCTCAAGCTATGGCACAGATGAGTGGACACACAAAGCCGAGCTGCTATTAGCCGAGATCTTTGAAACCGATCTTAAAGCCTACTTTGTTACCTCTGGAACGGCCGCCAACTGCCTTGCGCTATCCTGCCTCGTTCAGCCGTGGGATCAAATTGTCTGTCATGATCACGCACATATCTTGAATGATGAACTCACCGCTCCTGAAATGTATACCGGTGGCGCGCGTTTAACAGGTCTTGATATTGATCGTCCAAAACTAAGTCAGCAGGCATTGTTTGAGTACTTAACAACGTTTGAAGGGCATGAGCCTCATACTCCACAACCTCGCGCATTAAGTATCACGCAACTCAGCGAGAGCGGATGTGCCTACAGTTTGGAAGAAATTCAAGAGCTCACATCACTCGCTAAAAAGTATGATATGAATGTGCACATGGATGGCGCTCGTTTTGCCAACGCGCTTATCTCATTGAACTGCTCGCCTGCTGACATGACCTGGAAAGCCGGCGTCGATGTCTTGTGTTTGGGAGCAAGTAAAAACGGCGCGTTAGCGGCCGAAGCGGTTATCTTCTTCAATAAAAAACTTGCTAAAGACTTTGAATATCGACGTAAGCGAGCAGGGCATTTGCTTTCTAAAGGTCGATTATTGGGGGCGCAGTTTTGCGGTTGGCTTGAGCAAAATCATTGGCTCGATTTAGCGACACAGAGCAATGCGCAAGCACGCAAACTTGCTCAATCTATCCAGAGCAGTCGCTACTCTGAACTTGCTTGGCCAGAGCAGCAAGCAAACTTCGGAAACGAAGTCTTTGCGTTTATCGACAACGCTAAAATCAAGGAATTGCGAAACGCTAGCGCTGTGTTTTATGAATGGCCTAAGCGGTTTTTGCCAACTAAAGATCGTTCTGATGCAACGCTTGTGCGTCTTGTTGTCTCGTTTAATACCTCTGATAGTGAGCTCACTCAATTTGAGAATGTTCTTCATTCCTCTAAATAGAGAAAAAACCACAGCGGGTTCATAAGGTTTGAACCGGCGCTAGGTCTCTGACGTATCACTAACCTCACTATTACTATGTAAAGGGGTTGAAGCTTTGAGTCAGACACAACAAAATCAAACACCATCAAAGTCGCAAAATAATCAAAGCGTTAACGAAGCGAAGCGTTTGCCTTGCAGAGGTTGCACACCTTCTTGCTCAAATTATTCTAAATGCGATGGTAGACCATGGCGCATGGAACCAAGCGTTTAAATCTTGATAACTCGTCTTTCTTGAGAGAGCAGTCATTGTGTCAGGAAGCATCTTGAGCGAGTTGGCGTTACAATATGCTTTTGCATACAACGTTGCTTGCTTGAGAGCTAATTTTGAACTCACTCGAAGTCCTGTCTGAATGGGATAGTCTTCCCTCCAAATCTTTTACTAGAGAAAGCCATGTCGATGAGTTGGCGATTAGCTGTGACTGCTCAGGCTTGTTTAATCTTCTGTTGTCTCATCTTTCTATTACGCTTCCGTATCGACTTTCACGGCCCAAAGCAGTGCATTACTTTAATCTTCTGCAAGAGATTGGTTCAAACAAAATAAGTACGCTAAAGCCTGGACATTTGCTCGCATGGCGAAAAGATGTGTTGCCAAGTTCTGGAGATACTGGCCATGTGTTGATGCTGGAGAGCGAGCCAGTCCTATTGAGAGATAAGGTTTATTCAGTAAGTGTGTATGACGCGACTAAACGTTGTGATGGCGTATCGAAGCGAAGCATTGAACTGCACACGAATGAGCAAGGCGTGTTAATCGGAGCGAAGCTTCATCAAGATGAAAGCAAGGTAAAACGTATGCCTATCTATCACGCCAAGATCGAAGGCAGTCGTTACTGTTTTGGTTGCGCTTTGCCGCATAAGATGTGTATGTGTGGACACGTCGAAGCTAGCAAAGATCAAACCTCTGTCGTTATTTTTAGGCACCCAGAAGAGCGTAAAAAAACGATCTCTACGGTATCGTTAATCAAGCAGCGTTTTCCAAGCGTTTTAGTGAAAGATTCTGAGGTGTTTCCGGAGCCTCGTGCTAAAGAGCGTGAACAACAGGTGCTAATATTTCCTGGGGGCGACATTGTCGAGGCAGGCTTTGCTCAGTTAAATATGCAGGCAGAGGCTAAGAGTCTTGAACGTCAGTATATTCTCATTGATGCAACATGGCGTAAGGCGAAAAAGATACTACACCTCAATCCTTGGTTAGCAGAATTGCCAAGGGCCAGTTTGTCACTTGATAAATTGTCGAATTATTTGGTGAGAAAAGTACCATCGGAAGACGCGCTTTCAACGGTCGAGACATTTGCATCAGCGGTCGGGGATAGTGCCTTAACGACTTTGTTTGATCTGTTCATGCAAAAACAGATACAGATGATAGGTGCGGATTGTTATCGTCAGAATTACGCAGGTCATATCAATTACAGTGACGATTAAGCTGCATTGAATAACTTAGGCCTTTGTATGCCGGATATTCAGCAAACAGGCTTGAGCCGTGGATGATCTCCGTTATTATCTCGAGCTTGTGAATATTAATAATTAAAAGTTTTGGGCAGAAGAACATGGTGTTTGGCTTAGTTAGCCTGTGTCTTATTAGCGTGCTGGCCACATGGTTGGTCGATCAACTTAGTATTCCTATTCCGGGTGCGATTATTGGTTTGTTGATTGTGTTTGCTATATGTGTATTTCGTGGCAAGCCCGGCAAGTACCTAGAACGCTCTAGCCAAACCCTTACCCTGTATATCCCGCTGCTTATTCTGCCGTCTTGTATTGGCATCATGGATCACTGGCATTTAATCCAAAAAGAATGGCTGGCTATTCTGGTTGCCATCTGCGTCAGTGTACTGTTTACCTTGATTACAATGCCATGGCTATTCGCAAAGCTCGTTTCGAAAGATGAAAGAGAGCAGTCACTGTGATGGACTTTCTCTCAAATCTTGATGCTACTTCCTTACTAACAGATCTGGGGCTGATCTTGGCGACGCTGGCCACTTATTGGCTAGTGCGCAAAGCCTACGTGAAGTCGGGCTTACATCCGCTTTTACAACCCGTGTTAGCGGGTTCTGCTGTGATGATTTTGCTCTTAGTAGTGTTACAGATTTCCTATAAAGACTACTTTGCTTCGGTACAGATTATTCATTGGTTTTTAGCGCCCTCGATTGTGGCCTTGGCAGTGCCCTTGTTTTACGAAGCCAAGCATATGCGAAAGATTCTCGCCAAAATCAGCTTACTGGTGTTTGTGGGAGGGGTCGTCACTGTTGCCCTAGCTGTGGCAATTTTACTGCTCTTTTCAGCAAGCGATGAATCTGTTCTGGCAATGCTGACAAAATCCGTGACCACTGCTGTTGCGGTTTTAGTTTCAGAAGAAACAGGCGCGATTGCTTCCCTCGCTGCTGGGTTTGTGATGATTACTGGTGTCTTCGGCGCAGTCGTTGCACCCTATATATTTCAGAAGTTCTCTATCAAACGAGATGAAGAAAAAGGCCTCGCACTTGGTTTAAGTGCGCATGCGATTGGTACTGTCAAAGCCTTTGAAATTAGTCCGAAGTGTGGCGCGTATTCGATTCTCGCTATGATCGTCAACGCCATCTTCACCGCGATATTACTGCCGATCTGTTTTTGGTTGTTTTGATATCCGAAACTAAGGATCGGGAAGAAAATAAGTTTCGATTCAAACCCTTTATTATGGGCTTGCTATTGTCATAACTGTCGCAGCAAGAAATACCGAAGGAATTGTGGTGACGGCATCAATGGTTATCGTTGCTGGTGTAGCTACAATTTTTCCTGCAGTTTCTACAAACGTTGTTGGTTGTGCGATTGCAATAGGGTATTCATTCTCGAGTTTTTCTAGTGGTAACTCACCTTCGATAGTGAATAGTTTTCCACTTATTTCCCTAGATAAACGGTACTTTTTGATCAGCTCATCATTTTTGAAGCCTAGGGCTTTGATTTTTGATTCCAGCTGCTCAGGAGGGGTTGGCTCAATAAGCGTTAACGAAACTCTACCCGTGACCTGATTTTTATCATTAACTTTGAAATCTTCAAATGAAGGATAAAAATCGAAGTGTCTAGTAAGTAGTATGGCTTCAGCAAAATAGCTCTCAATTGGGAATATATATGCTTTATGTCTCGTTGTAACAACAAGCTCATTTGTTTGTTGATTTAAATAGAACCCGTTTACCCATTGTTGTTCATAGTTCGGTGCCCATAGGGCTGTTGTACATCCTGCGAGGAGTAATGTTGCGAATAAAATACGGTACATAATGACTTCTATTTATCTAAGACGAACAACTGTAATGCGACACACCGCCAGCATGGAAGTACTCGCGTGGTCTGAGCTGATAATACTTGTCTTCAATCTCTTTTGATTGCTCGTCGTAAGGATTAGAGAGTATTTCCTGTAGTTCGTGAATCAGCGAGTAATCGCCAGCTTCTGCTTGTTGATAGGCCGGAACAATGAGCCATTCACGCCAGATGTATTTCGGGTTCACCTGTTTCATTTCTTGAGCAATTTGAGATGGCTCTTTTGCCGATGCGCTCAGCGCGGCTTTCCATTGATCAAACCAAAGATTCCATTCATCCATCAAACTGTTTGCTGGCTCGCTGTAAAAACTCTTGTGCAGTGCTGAGCTGTCTTCGGGGATGTTCGAGAGCTCACGGAAGAATAGGGTGTAGTCGACAGGCGTGAGTTCCATTAGGCGAATAAGTTGCTTCACTAATGAAGGCTCGACACTTTCTAAACCTAGCTTGGATGCCCACATCTGATTGAGCTCTGCGCGCATTTTATCGAAGAACTCGGTACGTAGTTGTTCTATTACTGTATTCGCTGGTGAATCTGCATCTAAAAGCGGAGACAGTGCAGAGCTGAAGCTTTCGAAATTGACTTGCACGGCATTGGGCTGATTGAAGAACGAGAAGTGTTCTCCTCCGCCAGTCCAAGGCTGAAAGCGTTGCTCAAAGCGTTCGCAGAATCCGAATGGGCCGTAATCAAGCGTGAAACCGCCTGCCGCACAGTTGTCGCTATTGAAGTTGCCTTGGCAGTAACCAACACGCAACCAGTTGCAGACAAGTGAAATGAGGCGGTCACGAAAGGCCTCGACTAGTAAGGCTAATTGCTCATCAAAGGGCAGGGTGGTGTCGATTTCTGCAATGTATTCTCGACGGATTAAATGCTCGACGATTTGTTTTAGCTCTTTATGTGCATTGGGATGTGCATCGCTGCGTGCACGGCGTGCGAAGAGCTCGATTTGCCCAACACGTAAAAACGAGGGTGCAACGCGTGTTGAAATCGCAACCGGATTATCCACGAGTATTTCAGGATCGATAGAATCAGATTCCGGTAAATACCAAGGGCGCTCGACGACTTCTGTTTCTGATACAAATAAGCTCAGTGACCTAGAGGTCGCTACGCCAAGTGCGTGCATATGTTCTTGTGCCAAGAATTCGCGCACGCTTGAGCGCAATACAGCCCGACCATCAGCGCCACGGCTATAAGGTGTGCGACCACTGCCTTTTAATTGAAACTCCCAACGTTTGCCATTTAGTTCGGCTTCAACCACCGACAATGCGCGACCATCACCGTAGCCATTTCCCGTTCTGAATGGGCATTGCTGTGTGTATTCAGTTCCGTAAATAGAAAGGGCGTAGCCTGTGGCCCAACCATAGGGCTTCATTGGCGCAGGAAGATGTGAGGCATCTCCAGAGAACAATCGGTGAAAGTCTTCTGTGTGTGCAAAAGACTCGTCAAAGCCAAGCTCTTCAAAAAAACTTGGGCTATGCGTAATGTATTTTGGCGTTGCGATCGGAGTTGGTGTGACGCGAACATAATGCCCCGAGAATACTTGGCGTGGGCGGTGATCTTGCCCATCTTCGTTGGATTGTGGATCCGGACTTAACTCGTTTAGCAATGAGTAGTCTGTGTGTTCTGCGAGTTCAGAAAGCGATGTAATGCGCGTAGCGATGAGAATGCTCCAGGGTCATAGTAAAAACAGGGCTGACGAATTGGACAAATCATAACACTTCATAAGTGGTGTTCGTCTGTCATCGAGGAAATATTTAAATGTGTGTACTGATTATTTGCTGGGCTTGGATTACTAAACGTAATGATAATCTATTTGATATGTTATAACGTAACATTTTATAGTCACGGATAGTCTGTTTTTATTGCCTATGGGATTAGTATGAGTAAATCAAAAAAAGCCTCGGAGCAGTACACAATCGAAACGATTAAATTAGCCTCTGAAGACGAGTATATGAACGATGCGCAACTGGCGTTCTTCAAAGCATTGCTAATTGAGTTGCATGACTCTACACGAGAGAGAATTCAAGAGGCTAAAGATCAAATGTCGAGCCCTGTTGATTCGGCTGACGAAGGAGATCGTGCCTCGTGGGAAGAGCAATGTGCGATTTCTATGCGCATTGTTGACCGAGAGCAAAAGCTACTCCCTAAGATTCAGCAGTCCTTAGAGCGGATTCGGCTGGGCGAGTATGGCTACTGTATTGAATCTGGAGATCCAATCGGTATTCCGCGATTACTTTTAAGACCAACAGCTGAGTACTGCGCAGACGTCAAACAAGCACGTGAAATGCAGGAGCACGTGTTCAGAGATTAGTTAAGCTTGAGAGTAAACGAATGATGTAGCCTCGATGCTTAATCAAAGCGTTGGAAGCATTAACTTCCAGCGCTTTGATTAAGCAACCACGCAATCACAAACACTTGCGGTAGGGTTAACAGCGGTAAATAGAGTGCTGTTTTCCATGATTTGGTGGTGTCTTTGATGACCATAATTTCGGTGTAATCGGTGGCGACGCCGCCCATCAAAAAACCAAAACTATTACCGGGGGCATTGGCACGAGTCATCAAGTCGGCCGCGATAGGTGTCGAGCCTTCTGAGCAGACCTCAATGATGGTCGCAGCGACTAAGGTCGCAAATAAACCAAGCAGAGTAGGACCGAAGTAATCTTGGAAAAGCTCTAGGCTCACAAAGGCGCGAATAGCAGAAGCGAGCAACACGCCAAACAATATCCATTTGATGATAATGCGTGAGCCATTAATGCCTCCTTGAACAAAGCGTTTAAGAAGCGTTGAATTCCATGAAACACCATTCAGTTGGCGCTTAGCTTCGGGCCAGAATTTGAAATCGGGATCGTAAGGCAGTACGTTCGGGTTGCTTGGGAGTGTTCCGTTTTTTTCAAGTCGATCAAACATCCATCCGGCCGCAATTCCAATGAGCATTGAGAGCAGAATAAAGATGATCGTCCACTCTAAGCCGATTAATGCAATCATGATGATCGTGAGTGAAAGCGAGTTCCATGGGCTAGCGATCAAAAACGCCATGGTTTGCCCAAGGCTTGCGCCTTTTTTACGAAGCTCCATGCCAACCATAAGAATACCGTGACTACACAGATCGAGCAGGACGCCTGCGAAGGTTGCGCGTAATAGGCCTGTAAAGGTTCCGCCTTTACCAAGCATCGATTGCACGAAGCTCTGTGGCACTTGGCTGAGCACTCCGACCATAATCATGCCGAGTACTAAGCCCCACCACATCACATGCATTAAATCGCGTACGCTATGACTGAATGCGCCCAGCCAATGTTCGTGTGCGAGATCTAAAAAACTTGCGCCGTAAAACGCGACCACACCAAGAATAGAACCCCAAAGTAACCAATCTGTTTTATTTGGTTCAGGTGCGCAACAGTTGCTTTGTTCTTCGTCAGCTGGTGGTTTAGAGCCACAGCAAGAACTTGTCGTTTGTTGTGTGTTAGCTTCAGGTTTGGCTGCAGACTTTTCTGCGTTGCCACAGCATGAACTTTTAGTTGTTGGTTCTGACGCTTGATTAGAAGCCGAACCGCAACAGCTTGTTTTCGAATCACTCATTGTTCTCCTCCTTACTGCAGAGGGTGTTACTGCTTAGCCCTTCAATAATTGCACACTGGCTATCGTCGTTGTCATTGCAGCGTGAAGATAGCTGTTCGAGCGATTGCTTCATTTTGCTTAGCGCGGCGATTTGGGAATCTAGTTTCGTGAGTTTGTCGGTCACGAAAGCTTTGACATCGCGGCTGTGACGATTCGTATCTCGCAACAAGGCAAGCAGTGCCTTGCATTCATCTAAGGTGAATCCAGTTTGGCGTGCAGACGCCAGAAAATGGAGTTCATCAATCTGTTTGTCGGTGTAAAGACGATAGCCATTCGAAGAGCGCTTGGCACTTACAAGGCCGATGCTCTCATAGTATCTGAGTGTTTTATCGCTTAAGCCTGTTAGCTTAGCCGCTTCGCCAATATTCATATTTACACCTATCTCAATAGTGAGCGTCGGTAAGAATAAAGCTTATAGCTACTGGAAGGTCAAGCGATCTTAGAACGCTTTCTTTTTAATCGAGCGCTAGCCAGAATTTGGCATCTAGTTGCTCGGTTTCGGGTGATAAATCTGGGTTGTGCAGATCAAACTTGATATTGTTTTGGTATTTTTCCAACGGAAACGCTGCTGATGTAACAGGGTGGTTGGTCAGAAAGTCTTGCAGTGCTCCGCTACTTGAGAGAATTTGAAGTCCTTCTTCAACGCGCTTTGCCATTTGGTGCATTTTTGCAGCATCTTCGCTTTGCGCATAAAAGTCCATCGCTTCAAAGCTATGGCAAGAACGGCATGTTTCTGAAGCTTGACTCTCCATCTTATGCCACACCATTTCAGCTAGCTCTTGGCGATGTTCTTCAAACTTTTCTCCAGTATCGATTTTGCCGGTAATGAAATGATGGTAGAGGTCTTTGCCGGCCATGATCTTGGCCCAGAGCATACGGGTAGGGCTTTGTGGTATTTGGCAGTCGGCGCAGCCAGCGCGGATGCCTTCTCGGTTAATAAAGTAATGGGAGGATTGATATTCCTCAAATGGAATATCCATTTCATGGCAGCTGACGCAAAACTCGGTGGTCGAGGTTGCTTTAATGGCATAAATGCTTGTGCAAGCGAAGATCAGTAATGACAATGCCAACACCTATCAGCCCAAAAATGACGCTTTTCTTGTGTGTCATGATCCCTCTCTTTTCATACCGGTAAAGATTGGAAGCTCAGACTAGTAGATAAAATTGCTTGTATTCGGTTTTTTATTAACGAATTGTTGCTAGAACCTGTTTTTAGAGTGTATTGAACTTTAAGCGTTTTTTTTAATTATTTAGGTAATAAAAAGCCCGAGTACGTCTCCATACTCGGGCTTTCAAACGCTTTAGACCTTGGCATTTCAAGGTCTAATTTTTCTAGTCAATGACTAGCCAACAATCTTAAGTGGCACTGCCAAATCTTCAGAAGGTGGTGCGAAAGAAGTTAGGTTAATACCGTCAACCGCTTCTTTGTACTCTTCCAAAGTTGGGAAACGACCAAGAATCGTTGAAAGAACAACCATTGGCGTTGAGCCTAGTAGTGATTCACCTTTCTTCTCAGCAGAGTCTTCTACTACACGGCCTTGGAATAGACGCGTAGAAGTTGCTAGCACAGTATCACCTGCTTCTGCTTTCTCTTGGTTACCCATACATAAGTTACATCCAGGACGCTCAAGGTAAAGGATGTTTTCGTACTTAGTACGTGCTGCTTCTTTTGGATTGTCGTCGTCAAACGTGAAACCAGCGTACTTAGCTAGGATGTCCCAGTCGCCTTCTGCTTTTAGTTCATCAACGATGTTGTACGTTGGTGGCGCAACAACAAGTGGTGCGTTAAACGTAATAGGACCTTTCTTCTCAAGGTTACGAAGCATTGCTGCGATGATTTGCATGTCACCTTTGTGAACCATACAAGAACCAATGAAGCCAAGGTCAACCTGGCGGCCATCGTAGTAAGAAGTAGGACGGATAACATCATGCGTGTAACGCTTAGAGATGTCTTCGTTGTTTACGTCTGGGTCAGCAATCATTGGCTCTTCGATTGCATCTAGGTCAACAACAAGCTCTGCGTAGTACTTCGCGTTGTCGTCTGGAGCAAGTGCTGGAGCTTCGCCAGATTTCACTTCAGCGATACGCTTGTCAGCAAGCGCGATCAAGCCTTTAAGCATCTGTGCTTCGTTGTCCATGCCTTTGTCGATCATGATCTGGATACGTGACTTAGCAAGCTCTAGTGAGCCGATCAAAGTTTCGTTAGTAGAGATACAGATAGACGCTTTCGCCTTCATCTCTGCAGTCCAGTCAGTGAAGGTAAACGCTTGGTCAGCAAGTAGAGTACCGATTTGTACTTCGATAACACGACCTTGGAAAACGTTTTCGCCAGCGAACTTCTTAAGCATTTGTGCTTGAGTCGCGTGTACGATGTCACGGAAGTCCATGTGTGGCTTCATAGAACCTTTAAAGGTTACTTTTACTGACTCTGGGATTGGCATTGCTGCTTCACCAGTTGCTAATGCAATTGCAACTGTACCTGAGTCTGCACCGAACGCTACACCTTTAGACATACGCGTGTGTGAGTCACCACCGATAATGATTGCACGGTCATCTACAGTGATGTCGTTCAATACTTTGTGGATTACGTCAGTCATTGAGTGGTAAACACCTTTCGGGTCACGTGCAGTGATTACGCCGAATGCGTTCATGAATGCCATCAACTTAGGCGTGTTCGCTTTCGCTTTGTTATCCCATACAGAAGCAGTGTGACAACCTGATTGGAAAGCACCATCAACATCTGGAGAGATAGTAGAAGCAGCCATTGCTTCTAGTTCTTGGCAAGTCATTGGACCAGTAGTGTCCTGAGAACCAACGATGTTCACTTTAACGCGAACGTCTGAACCAGTATGTAGAGGAGTTTTAGACGTTACGCCAACTGCATTGCGGTTGAAGATTTTTTCAACGGCAGTTAGGCCTTGGCCTTTGTTTGAGATCTCTTTAGATGCTGCGTAAACAACAGGCGCTTCAACACCCAATGTTTCAGCTGCGAATGTTTGAAGCTTCTTACCGAAAGTAACCGCGTAAGAACCGCCAGCCTTCATGAACTCAACTTTCTGAGGCGTGAATGCGTCAGAAACGTCAGAAAGCTCTTCGCTACCGTTGTAAAGCTTCTTCGCTTTTGTATCGATAGTAAGAACAGTACCTGTCGCAACAGAGTATGCTTCTTCTAATACTGGATCGCCGTTTTCATCACGAACAACTTCGCCATTTGCGTCAGTTTTCTTAACCCAGTTTTTAAGGTCAAGACCGATACCACCTGTTACGCCAACAGTCGTCAAGAAGATTGGCGCGATACCGTTAGTACCTGCTACAACTGGACGGTTGTTGATGAATGGAATGTATGGAGAAGTCTTTTCACCAGCCCAAAGTGCAACGTTGTTAACACCAGACATACGTGAAGAACCAACACCCATCGTACCTTTTTCAGCGATAAGCATAACTTTCGCGTTCGGGTGCTTCTTACCAAGCTCAACGATTTCTTGTTGTGCTTCAGGCGTGATCATGCACTGGCCGTGAAGTTCGCGGTCAGCTCGTGAGTGTGATTGGTTACCTGGAGAAAGAAGGTCAGTAGAGATGTCGCCTTCTGCTGCGATGTAAGTAACAACGTCGATTTTTTCTGGGATATCGTCAAGCTTCGTGAAGAACTCTGCTTTTGCATAGCTTTCAAGAATATCTTTTGCGATTGCGTTGCCTACTTTGAACGCGTCTGCAAGACGTGTTGTGTCTGCATCGTACAAGAATACTTGTGACTTCAATACTTCAGCCGCTGCCGCTGCTTGCGCGTCGTCAGAAAGGGCGATGTCTAGAAGTGCTTCAACAGAAGGGCCGCCTTTCATGTGAGAAAGTTGCTCTAGCGCGAATTCTGGAGAAATTTCTGCAACTGTTTCATTGCTAAGCGCGATTTCTTTCAAGAAAGCTGCTTTTACGCCTGCCGCCGGAGTCGTACCAGGAAGCGTGTTGTAGATGAAGAAGTTTAGAGACGCTTCGCGTTCTGCATTGCCAGTGTCTTTGATTTGGGCAATGATCTCAGATAGCAATTCTGCGCTATCGATTGGTTTTGGGTGTAAGCCTAGGTCCTTCTTACGAACCTCGATCTCTTCTAAGTATTCTGAATATAAGCTCATACGAATCTCTCTCTGAAAGTTTTATTGATTGACCAGCAATCAATATTTTAAGACTAAATGGATCGGCGTCTTTTCGATGCTTCAACAGATGAAACGAGTCGCCTTGAGTAATCCTCATTATTTTAAGTTGTGTGACTGAAGAGAAACCCCAGTAATGGATTAGCCAAGAAATTTAGTCTGCACATGATTTTCTTGGGCGCGATTCTACTAATTTTTAAATTTATTGTTAAGAATAACTCGTGTTGATATTACCCATGTTCACTATACATCGGCCAAATAAGCGTTCATTTTTGTCAAAAATGTCAAATCCGAGCTAGGAACGGCGCTTTCGGCAAACTAAATGCAAATGAAAATAATTATTATTTGCGATATAGATATTCTATCGGTATTCTTCACGCCCCCGAAGATCAGCCAAATTTTGGCTTAGTAGGTTGTTTAATTATCTCCACTTGAAAATGAACAGTTAGTGAGTAGATACAGTGAAACATAGAGGTTATTGATGCGTTACTTATTTAATTCAGAGCAAGAACACTCTAGTTGCGGCGTAGGTTTTATTACGCATAAGCGCAGTGAACAAACTCATGAATTACTAGAGCATGCGCATCAGGCATTGTGCAGAATTCCCCATCGCGGAGGATTTGACGCTGAAGGTACTGGCGATGGCGCAGGTGTAAATATTGATATTTCGCTGAGTTTCTTTCGTTATATAACTGGCAACGAAAATCTAGAGCTTGGTGAGTTTGGTGTTGCTAATTTCTTCTATCCCAGAAAAGAAGAGCAGCATTCAGAAGCTGAACGTTTACTGCGCAATGTGTTCAAACAGTATCGTTTAAATATCATTTTATGGCGTGATGTTGATGTGGATACTGCAGCGCTTAATCAGAAAAGTGCGCAGGCCCAGTTAAAGATCCATCAGTTAGTATTTGAGCGTCCTTCCAATATCGATAATCAAGATGAGTTTGAACGGCACATTAATGATGCTCTCGAAGAAATCGAGTATCCGGCATTTAAGCGGCCAGAACTTGCAGGATTTTATCCCTTATCAATGAGTTCGCGAACGCAGGTTTATAAGGGGCGTTTAAATAGCTGGGAAGTTGTGCCTTATTTTAAAGATCTTAGTCATCCTAAGCACCAGATTCATACCTTATTTTTCCATACGCGTTTTTCTACCAATACAGCGCCGAATCCAATGTTTGCGCAACCATTTAGACGTATGGCGCATAACGGTGAGTTGAACACTGACCGTAAAAATCGACTGAGTGAAGATGCGATTGCACGTTCGCATAATCGAGAAATTATTTTCCCAGAAGGTCAGTCAGATTCTGCACGTCTTGACCAAACACTGGCTCGCCGCATCATAGAAGACCGTCTCGATATTGACGAAGCTTCCCTAATGATGATGCCGCCGGCATGGGAGAACGACGAGCGTATTCAAGGAAATCAGCGTGACATGCTTGAGTACTTCGCGCTTTCTGAAGAGAAGAATGACGGCCCAGCGGCACTTATCTTTAGTGATGGTGTAAAGGTTGGTGCGCGTCTTGACCGCTTAGGTCTACGACCTTTGCGAAGCGTTGAAACCAATGATTACTTAGCTGTGATGAGTGAAGCAGGGCAAATTGATTTTGCACCTGAGTCAATCATTCGTCGCGGACGTATTGAAGCTGGTGGTATGGTCTTGTTTGACCATGAGCGTAAGTGTATTGAGTATACGAACGATGTACTTGAACGTCTTTCGGACGAGCAAGACTATGGCCTTTTGTTAGAACAGGCGCGTATTCGTTTAAGCGATCTACATCCTGTCGCTCTAAGTGAAGTTGAAGTGCCGGGCAAACTAAGTGTTTCAGCCTTGCACGTGGCCTATAGCATGAACCAAGAGAGCTTTAAGTTCTTGCTTGATCCAATGCTGCAAAATGGCGGGGAAAAAATTTCAGCAATGGGTTATGGCCTAGCGCCAAACAGCTTCGCTAAAGAAGAAGGTGGCATGTCGCGCTTCTTCTCGCAGCGCTTTGCTCAGGTGACGAACCCTCCTCTTGATAGTATTCGTGAAGCGGACGGAATGACTTTGCGTGTATCGCTTGGCGCGAAACCCAACTTTGCTCAAAAAGGTGCCAAGCAGCTGACCTTACCCTCGCCTATTTTGCAACCTCAGCACCTTAAACAGATTGAGAAACAAGATGTTCTTCGTGTAGAGCGTGTTGAAACCTTATATGAGGTTGACTTGAATGACGCGACAAACAATCTAATCAAGCTTGAAGAAGCATTAGAGCGAGTTTGTAGTCACGTTGAGGCCTTAGCTCGAAATAACTGGGATATCATTGTTTTAAGTGACATCAACGTGAGTCATCATAAGGCCGCATTGCCTGCAGTATTGGTTGCTTCGGCTGCGAATCAACGCTTGATCAAACAAGGCCTGCGTTTTAACTCGAGCCTGCTGTTTGAAACAGGTCAGGCGGTAAGTACGCATGACGTTGCTTGTTTGCTTGGCTTTGGTGTCTCGGCTGTGTGTCCCTTGACCGTATTCTATCGCGCGTGCGAGCTTCATGGTGACCATGCAGCGGTTGAAGTTGCGCTTGGCAAGTATCAAAAAGCAGTCGAAAAAGCCTTGATGAAGACCATGGGTAAGTTTGGTCTCTGTACGGCTGAAAGCTATATCGGTGGTGAGTTCTTTGAATCGAACTTCCTTGATACTGAAGACGCTAAACTTAAGCAAATTTTCCCGAACATCCATGCGCCAGTTGGAGGCGTACGGTTTGCCGACATCGCACAAAGTGCAGCCGACTGGCATGCGCGTGTTGCAGATATTCAAAGCGAAAATGAGATTCCGCTACTGGGCTTGTTTAAAGAGCGTTCTGACGGTGCTGGTCACAGCTTTGGTACAACCGCTGTGCGTGAATTCGTCAATATGACGGAAGAGAGTATCGAGTATGCGGAGGAGCCAGAGTCAGGCCACCCATTACGTTTAGCAACAGATGTTAGCTATAAGAAAATGGGTTACGAGCCCTGTACGCCCGAGCAGATCGACGGTTTTGAAATCACTCCTGCATACAGACAGTTTTGTAAGGAAGTCTATCGTGAACGCGATTCACGACCTGCCGCGTTGCGTGATGTACTGTGCCTACCACTTGATTTTGCAACAGCTGCCACTGAAGAAGATTTTAAAGCACGATTAGACAGCGTTGACCTTAAAGGTAACGTGTCTTATTCGGCGCGCGGGTTGTTTGTCATCGCACGTGATGATGGTCGGTTTGAAGTGTCTCTTACAAGTTCTGACGAAGCCCGTTTGAAGGCATTACATAGCGCATTTGTTGCATTTCTGGGTGCAGAACTATGTCGCGCGCAAATAGAGAATGGTGCTTTGATTGTTGAGGTGCAGGGTGGTGAGATTGAGTTCTTTGAGTCGCTAATAACTGCGCCGGCGTCTATCGCATTAGGCGAAGTACAACCTGCGCACGAAATTACTGCAGCGCTTGCATCAGGCGCAATGAGTCATGGTGCTTTGGTTGCCAAAGCCCACGAAGCGGTTGCTCAGGGTACCAATATTGCCGGAGCGATGAGTAATTCTGGTGAAGGTGGTGAGAATTCACGTCGTTATAACACTGTAAAAGCCAGTAAGATCAAGCAGTTTGCGTCTGGTCGTTTTGGTGTTTGGGTTGGCTATCTAGCAGATCCATCGCTACAAGAAATTGAAATTAAAATCGCACAGGGAGCGAAGCCAGGTGAGGGTGGTCAGCTACCTTCTGCGAAAGTAAATGTAGAGATCGCAGCGGCACGTGGCGGTACACCTGGGGTAGAGCTAGTTTCTCCTCCTCCGCACCACGATACATACTCGATCGAAGACTTAGGCCAGTTGATTCACGACGCGAAAGCAGCGCGTGTGAAGGTAATCGTTAAACTAGTATCGTCAGAAGGTGTGGGCACGATTGCAGTAGGTGTCGCGAAAGCGGGTGCCAACGTGATCAATATTGCAGGTAATACAGGAGGTACTGGTGCCGCGCAGGTAACCAGTTTGAAAAACACGGGGCGTGCTGCAGAGCTAGGTATCGCAGAAGTACATCAAGCACTGACTGCAAATGGCTTGCGTGACCGCGTTGTGTTGCGTTGTTCAAACGCCCATCAAACAGGTTTAGATGTTGTTAAATCTGCAATGCTCGGTGGTGATTCCTTTGAATTTGGAACCACCGCACTGATGATGCTTAAGTGTGTGATGGCGAAAAACTGTAACGTGAAATGCCCAGCAGGTTTGACAACAAACCCAGAAGTATACGAAGGCGACCCACGAGCCTTGGCACAGTACTTTATTAACCTAGCGCACGAAGTGCGTGAAGTCTTGGCAGAACTCGGCTTTGCAAGTTTGCGTGAAGTACGTGGCCGTACAGATCTTTTACAACTTATTCGTCACCCGAACTTAATTGGTCAGTTGGATATGCGCGCCTTATTACGCGTACCAAATGCCAAAACGTTAGACGAAGAAGCGGTCGCGCTTGAAGCCAACTTTGAGCCAGACCAAGCTTATATCGACGAAGCCTACGAACGGTTCTTCGAAGCGCAATTGGCTTCGTTAGAAATCGAAGGCCCGCGTCTGACTAACTGTAATAAGACAACCGGTGGTCAATTCAGTATTGATGTAGAGCGCCATCTTAACTACGAACTTACTGAAGAGCAGTGCACTGCTCACCCTGCAATAGATACATTAAGCAATGGTCGAGTGGTATTGCGTGAAGACAGCTTAACGGTAGCAACACATAATTCAGCAGGTCAAAGCTTTGGTGCGTTCAATAACTCTGGTGTAACGCTTAAACACAGCGGTACCTGTAACGACGGAGTTGGTAAAGGCGCGAGCGGTGGCCGTATTATCGTTAGCAATCCTGGTGGTGGTGCGACATGCGAAGAAGGCAACGTACTGATCGGTAACTTTGCTTTGTTCGGTGCAACGGGTGGTGAGTTGTTTGTACAAGGCCAAGCGGGCGACCGTTTTGGTGTACGTAACTCTGGCGCAGTAGCTGTCGTTGAAGGTGTGGGTGACTTCTGCTGTGAATATATGACCAACGGCAGCGTGATCAATTTAGGCTCATATGGAAAAGGCTTCGGCAATGGTATGAGTGGAGGTACCGCTTATCAGTATGATCCAAGCGGCCAAATTGCAGAGCGTTGTAGCCGAGACTCAGTACGAGCGACGGCATTATCTGAAGATTCAAGCTTAATGCGTGCACAAGAAGACGCGTTGAAGTTGCACCTTGAACTGCACATTCAACATTGCGGCTCAAGCCTAGCGGCAAGCTTGCTAGAAAACTGGGACAAAGCGCGTCAACACTTCTATGTGCTGATTCCTTTATCTTTGTATCGCTACCACTGTGGTGAAGCGATTCTTGAAGCAAGTCCTCGTAAAGTCTTGTTGGAAGAGCTTTCTCAAGCATGGGGCTTGTGGCAGTTGCGTCGCATCGGTGACGCTTATAAGCGCAAGCAAGACATGTTCAATGGTGATGTTCCCGGTTATGGAGAGCGTGATAGCGGGCTTATTTACCAGTACGTGAATGCCATGGGCATCTTGCGCCGCGCCAAAGAGCTAGCAAGCAAGTCTGATTTAGTGAAATCAACACGTGTAACCAGCGACGAAATGGTGCGTCACTTAATTGAAAGCGAAGACCGAAAGCTAGTAGAGCAAATTCATAAAGACTTAAAAGCATCTTTTGAGGCCTACAGCAACGAAGCACTCGCAGCTTTGCTTGCTGATAAGCGCGTACGTGATTACAAAGAGTCACTGATGTTGCGTGAAGTGTGGGATACCCGTGCATGGGGTACAACGGTGTGGATTATTGAACGTGACCGTCAAAACAAAGCCGAGTTGGCCGAGTTTCCACCGTTGGAAGAAGCCTTAGCCAGACATTATTTACAGACCATCGCGAGCGTCATGCAACAGGCAGCTTAAGACTCTGAAGAAAAGAATTTAATAACGATTGAAATGTGCGAAGCCTCGTTTGAAGTATCTCGAGGTGAGTAGGAGGAAATATGAACGACATCGTGAATGACGTAAACCAAGTGGGCGAAAACGCCGCTACGCGTGTACCTTATTTACCGCAGGACTTGCCGTTTAACGAAGATCAAAAGCAGTGGATGGGCGGTTTTCTTGCTGGCCTACATACGCGTTTATTGATCAACAACGATGGCGCGCAAGCAGGTGCAAGTCAATCTGCGCCAGTCGCACAAAAAGCGATATCTATTATCGTTGGCACCCAGACTGGCAACTCAGAAACTGTTGCGGAAGATGCTGCCGAGCTAGCACTTTCTCAGGGTTTAGCACCTACCGTTTACGACATGGACGATGTAACGCTAGACATGCTGTCTGCCACTGAGCGCTTGCTTGTTGTAACGAGTACTTACGGCGAGGGTGAAATGCCCGACAACGCACAAAACTTGTGGGATCAGGTTGAGGCAGACGACGCGCCGCGTTTCGAGAATATGTTCTACTCAGTACTTGCCTTGGGTGATACCAACTACGACGACTTCTGTTTAGCTGGCCAGCAATGGGATGAGCGTTTGGCAGAACTTGGCGCAACGCGCGTTGAAGATCGTGTTGATTGCGACATTGACTTTGAAGCTGCTGCTGAAGCATGGATCGAGAAAGTGATCCCGACCATTGCAAGCAAAGGACGTGACGGTGGTGTTTCTGGTGCGGCCGCAGAGCCTGTGTCAGCGAAAAACGAAAAATCTAAGTTCAATCGCAACAACCCTTTGCAAGCGAAGTTGGTCAACAAGCGTTTGTTGAACAAAGAAGGCTCAAGTAAGGAAATCGTGCATTACGAATTCTCTTTGGGCGATAGCGGCGAAACCTACAATGCAGGGGATGCACTAAATGTTATTGCGTTGAACCAACCTAGCCTTGTTGAAGCCTGCTTAGCCGTGTTCGGTGTTGATGATGCAGAGTCTGTTCCATACAAAGAGCAAAACTATACAGCCGCAGACGTACTCAAAGCGCATCTAGAAATTCGCACTCCGTCAAAAGATTTAGTGATTGAACTGGCGAAGCGCAGTGGCGACCAAGAGCTGACGCGTCTAGTTGAAAATAACGATACAGAAGCATTAAACGACTTCTTATGGGGTAAAGATGTTGTTGATTTGTTGAAGGCCTATAAGGGCGACATGCGCTTTGCCGAATTTGTTGCTTTGTCTAAGCCTTTAGCGCCGCGTGCTTACTCGATTTCATCAAGCATCAATGCGCATGAAAACGAAGTACACCTGACCATCGGTAGTGTGCGTTATGATCATGATGGTCGTGATTATATGGGTGTGTGCTCAACCTACTTGGCAGACTTAGTTGAAGACGGCCAAGAAGTAGCATGTTACTTCTCGCCAAACAAAAGCTTCTCCGTACCAGAAGACAACTCAGCGCCTATGATTATGGTTGGCCCTGGCACTGGTATCGCGCCATTTAGAGCTTTCTTGGAAGAGCGTCAGGCTCGCCAAGCAGGTGGCGACAACTGGTTATTCTTTGGTGATCGCAACCGTGCCACGGATTACATCTACGAAGAAGAAATGGAAGCAATGAAGGCGTCAGGTCTTTTAACCACGCTAGACCTTGCCTTTTCGCGTGACCAAGAAGAAAAGGTATACGTACAAGACCTCATGAAGCAGAGTGGTGCAGAGTTCTTTGAATGGCTTGAGCGTGGCGCCTATTTCTACATCTGTGGTGACGCCTACCGCATGGCTAAAGATGTGGATGCAGCCTTGCATGACATCATTGCAGAGCATGGCAACATGAGTGCTGAGCAAGCAGACGCCTATTTGGCAGACCTTAAGAAACAAAAACGTTATGTGCGTGACGTGTACTAAGCACTTACTTAAGTAGGTGCTTAGTACACCGTTAAACTAAAAATCCTACAGGTCGAGAGAGGTGCGGGATTTTTTATGTTTCAAATTTAGGGAAGAAAAAGTGAATAAATTTGGATTTAGTCTTGAAGAGATGCGCTCGGCGGGTGTTGAGTGTATCTACAAAAAAGAAGACGCTCCAGAGCAGTTGGCTAGCAAAATATTTGACTTCAAAACGGGACCTGATGTGCTTTCGCCGCTTGCTGCAGGAAAAGAGCAGTTTTTGGAGCATTTGGTAAAGCACCAACCGAAAACGGGGCATGCACTTTTGGATGGTGGAGAGCTATTTGTGGCTCTTAAAGGAAGAATTAGGCCTGCGCTGCGACAAGGCATGGCGCCCGGCGTGTCAGCTGGACTTTACATTGAGGCGCAAGGGCGCGTGATCGAGCTAGGCGCGATGTCATGTTCTTTCGAGAGCGCGGGTTCTTCGATGAACTTAGGTTTGCCTAGTCAATTAAGAGAGGCATACTATCTTGATGGTCACGTGCAAGGTATGGGTCTGCTTGTGAATCCTTCTGATTTGTATAATACCGATTTTCTACCCACTAAGTTGTCCAACGGATGGCCGTATACTAATACGATTGTTTCAGGCCTTCGTGGTGTGAAAACCATATTGGCGCGGCTTGTCGAACGTTTTGACTTAGAGGCCCAATCTAGTGGCGATTACTATGGTCTAGGGTGTTTCCTAAAGAGAAAAGGCAACGACAAAGATGTCGAGGAATCGCTTTTGCTTCATGTACCGACCCAAGAAATATTTCATATGACAGGTCGAGATATCCTCGGCATGCGAGCGCTACAAAACCCCGTAGAAGCCCTAGACGAATACTGCTCTCACATCATCACCACCGGAATGAATGACTTCTCATTCGATGCGTATTTAGGCGATAAGGTGTTTTAGTTGAATAGGGACTGTCCCCAGCTGAATGTCCTTACACTAACGCGACGATTTTTCCGTCGCCAAGCAAGTCGCATTGCGCCTGAATATCGAGTTCTAATTCGTTGATTGCGCGACGACACCAAACCTTAAACACATCACTTCGGCCTTCTTGTTCAAACTCGGTTTGAAGTTTATTTCGTGCCCAAAAAAACGTATCGAGGGGGTGATGTTCAGATGCTGGAAGTTTAAATACGGCGGCTAAAGTATGGACCGCTTCAATAAATTCATCGATGGTTACAGGGCTCACGTGTTGATGACGAAAGCGCATAGCTTTGAAGCATAAATTCGTATTGGCATGCTCGTACTTTCGTTTGTATTCATCGCGTTCTTCGAAGTTTATTTTTGGCTTGTCTTGCACAGTGTTTATCCAGTCCTGCTCTATTGTGAGAGAGTTACCATTTAGCATTTTTTAAATCTAAATGAGAATCGTTATTATATAGAATATGAATGTAAACCGCTAGAAATAATCGAAGAAGACTCGCCTTAAGAAACTTAAATTAGTTGACTAGGTATTGCAGAAAATGCGAATTATGCATCGTGCTGAAAAAAGCAGGCGATAGCTGATTTGGGAAATCGTTGGAAGGTTGGGCGTTACATTAATTTGCTATATAACACCCGATTCTAGCTATTGATGAATGGCTTATTTTACTTGTGCTAAATACTTGTCTAAGCGGTCTTTATTAACAACGAATTTACTTGTTAGAGACGAAGCATTCGTTTTTACCGCGTCTAGATTTGTTGGCTTGCCTGCAACGATTACGCCGACCATCGCCAATACCGAATGGGGTAGGCATTGGTAAACGTACACGCCTTCTTTATCGATCGTCACCGACACTTTTTTGTTCATATCTCCTTTCCAAGGTGTCGCGCCTTCTGGAATTAATCCTGCAACGGATTCAGAATTATGCGCTGGATCGCTTGGTAAAAAATGTACCGTGTCGCCCACTGCTACATGAAGCACGGCTGGTGTGAATACCATTGGGCCGTCCGCTCCTACGTTTTTCATTTCTACGCTGTGTTCCGCTGCTGATAACACTAAGGAAAAGGACTGATAAAAGTTTCATATTCATTATATTTCTCCGATTATTTATTTGAAAAAAGAACCATAAATAATAGTTACCAGCCTAAGAAGTACGCGCAATAGCCTAATAGCAATGCAGGAATGGCGCTGTAGAGGGTCGCGTTAAATGCGGCTTTAGGCGCGAGTGCTAGTGCTGGAAATAATCCGTCGCCATCGTTGCTAATTGCGTTTGCCAATTGAGCTGACAGAGGAATGACACCGTTAAGGTAAAGAGTGGTTGTTACGATTTGTGGGCCGCAACCGGGAATGAAGCCGATTAGAACAGCAAAAAGGATCACCAGACCACCTAATTGTTGGAACACAGATTGTAGATCAAGGCCATAGCTATATACCAGAAATTCATAGCTGAGAAAGCCTAAAATAACCCAAACTGAAATAAAGCTGGTTTCTGCGACGACGGTCTCTTTCAGGTGTTTGATATCGGTTTTTTCCGCAAAACGTGCCGACCAAGAGTCTAATGGTTGACCAACCCAAACAGAGATGCAGAGCAAAGCCCCAATAAAACCCAACCAAGTAACGGGCTGATAGTCAGTCCATGCGCCAAATAAAGCATTAGTGTCTACCAGAAAGGCCTCAAGTAAACCAAAGATTACACCCGGAACAAGTACCCCTATAAATGCATATACCTTGAGAGGGGTTGTACGCGAGAAGCTGAATGTATTCAGTTGTGTTTCGTCAGATTTCCTCTTTAGATAGTCGTGCCCATGTACGGCGTTAATGATATAGCCAGAAACAATTCCTGCGCATAAACTTAATCCATATACGAGTGCGGCGGTTTCCGCCTCTTTCGCGATGAGTAAGAATGCGGCATCCCCCATTGTTGCAATCAATACTGCGACAAGTGCACCGAAGCTCATACTGCCATTCACGAACTGAGTGACTACAATAATAGCGCCACCGCAACCTGGTAGTGCACCTAAAAAAGCAGCTACTGGGACTTGGAGAATAGATTTTCGATTAAGTAATTCTCGAAGATCCGCTTTTAAGTGACGGTCAAGGTAGTAGAAGCCTGCTAGCGTGATCGAGACAAAGACGCTGACAGCGATATATGCATCGCTCATGGTTTCAACGATAAGCCCAAATAAGGTTTTGTCGACGATATATATTATGCCGATCAAGCATAGAAAGGGTGTAAGAAGTATTAGTTCTTTGACCAGTAAACGCGGTGTTTCCCGCCATGTTAAATCTGGACTTGGGTAGTTTATCTTTGCGAGTAGCCACGTTGTCATAAAGAGTTGTGCCTTAATGTGTAAGAGGATGTTGGCAGTGAGTGTTTAGTGCCTCTTCTACAGCGTCGAGGTGCACAATGTTTTCATGCATGTTGCGATAGGCAAGATCGAATAAGCGATAGTCTTTTTCTAGGGTCATGGTGCAAATTTCAGAGTAGGCTTGAACTGAAGAGGCTTCGCTTAAATAGAGGCTTTTAAGTAACTTAGAAAAAGAGCTTTTTAATTGTGTGCTAGGGTAGTGTTTGTTTCTCGTTTTTGTGGGCGCTTTCGGGCCTTGGATAAGTTCAATGCAATGCTCAATGCATTGGTAGTGATCTTTATCTTCGGTCAAGGCTGTGTGAAAACAAGATAATAAATGCTGGTCTCTGCCCACATGACACGCATGATGCTTTATTAATTCCGAGTAAAGCAAATGCGTTCTGATCTCGTTATTGGCGATAAGGTTCAATAAAGTGAGTAAGCGTGGTTTGGTGTCCGAGTCGAGTGTCTTTCTTAGGGTGATTTTCATGCGCTTTTCCTTGCTTGTCCTATCGTAACCAACTTATGTTATTTCGATTCGGTACTGACAACGCGCGTGAGTTTTGTCAGCGCGCTGTCGTTGTTATGTTAATTATGGTTTCATGGTGTCGAGCATGCGCGACATCTTATCCATGACCGATGTCGCGCCAGTTTGACTCCATCCTCCGTCTACTGGGAGCACAATGCCTGAAATATACGAGGATTCTTCAGCGCATAGCATTCCAGCTGCATGGGCAATGTCGTGGACTTCACCAAGGCGTTTTAGCGGTACCGATTTTGCGACAGCAGCCTGTAAGTCGGGGGTTGGAGACAGGCGATCCATTCCTTCTGTGCCGGCGATCGGGCCAGGTACAATCGAATTGACGCGCACACCATCTTGCCCCCACTCCATACTTAGTGTTCGCGTCACCATGTCCACGCCTGCTTTGGCTGCACAAACATGTGCTTGATGAGCCATGGGAAGAAAGGCTTGCGGAGCAGAGATGTTAATCACGCTTGCGCCGGGTTTTTTGAGATAATTAAACCCAGCGCGCATAACGTGAAATGTACCTAGTAGGTCTATTTCAAGCACTGAGCGGATCGCATTAGGCGACATGTCGTTAACGCGAGCAGGGAAGTTTCCTGCTGCGCCTGAAATGAGGATATCAATGTCGCCACCTAAGAATTTACAAGCGCTTTCAAATCCGTCTTCAACTTGCTCGTAATCTCGGACGTCTAGTGTCACGCCGTTTGCAGAGGCGCCCAATGCTTTTAGTTCTGCGACTGCATTCGCAACTTTTTGTTCTTTGCGTGAGGCAACGACTACATTGGCTCCCCAGCGCGCGAAGCCGCTAGCTATTCCGAAGTTAATACCGCTCGTGCCGCCAACTACAAAGACGTTTTTTCCGGTGAAGTTAAATGTGGTACTCATTTTGTTTTCCTTTTCGGGTGTTGTCTCTTAAAGGCCGCCCTGCGTCAGCTTGGCTGGGTCGAGTAATTTGCTCAACTCGTCAACGCTTAGTTCTGTGTTTTCTGCGGCAACGTCAATGACTGGTCGGCCCTCTTTATATGCCTGTTTTGCGATTTCCGCTGCTTTTAGATAGCCAATGATGGGATTTAGAGCTGTCACTAAAATTGGGTTGCGTGATAAGGCTTCTCTGAGTTTATCTTCGTTTACCTTGAAGCTAGCAATTGCTTTATCAGCAAGAAGGCGTGATACATTTGCCAGTAACTCAATGCTTTCTAATAGATTATTCGCAACCAAGGGCAGCATGACGTTTAATTCGAAGTTTCCGGATTGTCCAGCCACGGTAATCGCCGTATCGTTACCGATTACTTGTGCAGCGACCATTGCTGCGGCCTCAGGAATAACTGGGTTTACTTTTCCGGGCATGATCGAGCTGCCAGGCTGCAATGCTTCAAGTTCTATCTCGCCCAAGCCTGCAAGCGGACCTGAGTTCATCCAGCGTAGATCGTTCGCGATTTTAAGCAGAGAAACCGCAGTTGTTTTTAGTTGACCAGAAAGTGCAACCGCGATGTCTTGAGAGCCAATATGGCCAAAGAAATTATCAGCAGGCGTAAATGCTATTCCAGTATCGTCACTTAGTATCTTGCTGAATTTAGCGGCGAACTCTGGGTGTGCGTTGATACCTGTGCCGACGGCAGTTCCGCCTTGCGCAAGGGACTGCAAGCTAGGTTGAAGTTGGCGTAAGTGTAGGATGTTTTGTTCAATTTGAGTTGCCCAGCTGTTTAAGCTTTGGCTCATGCGCACTGGCATTGCATCCATCAAATGGGTGCGACCTGTCTTAACGTATTGATCTACGCTCTTGGCTTTCTCTCTTGTGGTTTGAACAAGGTACTCTAAAGCAGGAAGGAGCTGTTCGTTTAGCTCGATAGCCGCACTGATATGAATCGTCGAAGGAATGATGTCGTTGCTGCTTTGACCGCAGTTAATGTGGTCATTAGCGCTAACGGAATCTTTGTAGAGTTCGGTTGCCAATGTGGCAAGTACTTCGTTTGCGTTCATGTTTGAGCTTGTGCCAGAGCCCGTCTGATAAACATCAACAGGGAAGTGCTGCATTAAATCTTCGCTTACTAAAAGCTTATCTGCCGCGTCGGAGATCGCCTTTGCCATGTCACTGGGGATTTGTTCTAGTTCTCCATTCGCTTTGGCCGCCGCAGTTTTCGCTTTAACTAGTGATCGTATAAAGGCTTCGGGCATTCTCCTGCCACTTACTGGGAAGTTGTGCACAGCGCGTTGCGTTTGTGCTGCATAAAGTGCATTTTTGGGTACAGTTAGTTCACCCATACTGTCGCGTTCAGTTCTTGTTTCAGTCATGTTACTTCCTTAAATTTTCTAAAATATTATCGGTTTCTGATGCGGCCGATTGTTGGCTTATAAGTCCGGTTAAACTGGCGTTAAAATAGCTACTCATCAGTGCTAGTTCTGAAAACATTGTTTGTAAGCGTTGCTTGCTATCATCGTCATTACAGATTTTTTTTAAGTTAAAGAGAGGCTTATATATGTGGTCAAGACAGGTGCAACGCCACTGTAGCGGCACTAGCTCGTCAAGAACGGCCTCTAGCAAACAGCGGAATTGGAGCTCAAGATAGGATTGTTGTTCTTTTATACAGCAAGTGCTGCAAACGCCATGATAAAACCCTTGGTAGCAGCAACGATCAATTGCAAGCCACTCATTAATCAGGGCGGGAGAATCTGGGCTGAGGCCGTATCTCACTTGTTTTCTCAGTTGTTGGGCGAGCAAAGGGGTAGCCGGTGTGACCATTTAGTTGACTCAAATTATTTAATTAAATGCTAATGATAATAATTATCATTAGCATTGCAAGTTCAGTTAAGCATTGAGTCAAAATAGATATTGCGTTTTAACGCAATTAATTCCCCCTCGATTAAGAGATGAACTTCGTTATGGGTGTGGATATAATGCGCGCCTGTTATGTATGTAGTTTTGAGCATCTGGATGAGTAAGTATGAACACTGACGCTTTAGCCGAAATTCATGAATTTCTTGGGTGTGAAACACCGGATTTATGGATTACAAACGCATTGGCCAATCAGGATATCATGCTGATTGATCATGCCCATTGTGAAAAGAAAGCGGCAATGACGGCCTTGAACAACATTCATCGTTACCCTGATGATAACGAACTGCTGAATAAGATGTCGCGATTAGCGCGCGAAGAACTTCGTCATTTTGAACAAGTGCTAAAGATTATTAAAAAGCGCGGCCTGATCTACGGCAAGCTATCTGCTTCGCGTTATGCAAACGGCTTACGTGATCAGATGCGCAAGACGGAAACGGAAAAGCTAGTAGATGTTCTTATTATTGGCGCATTCATCGAAGCCCGTTCATGTGAGCGTTTTGCCAAACTTGCGCCGTTCTTAGATGAAGAGCTTAAAGATTTCTATGAGTCTCTATTGAAGTCTGAGGCTCGTCACTACCAAGACTATTTAAAACTTGCGACCAAGTATGCAGGTGAAGATATTTCAGAACGCGTGGCAGAATTCAAAGTCATCGAAGCGGCGTTGATAGAAGAGCCTGATACGGAGTTTCGTTTTCATAGCGGGCCAGTGCACTAAACAATACACCTAATATTCCTCCTAGAAACCTTCTTTTAGTCCTCTTGACCGGTGCTGCCTCTTGCTCTATCGATTCCTTTCTGGAAATTAGATTTTTATATTCTTTCTTTTAAGGAATATTTGTTAGTCCTTTTTGTCATTATTTTTCTCGGTATCGCGTCCTTACACTGAGCTCAAGTTGTTAAGAAATGCAGACTTCAGTGGAGAAAAATATGAATGAAACAACACTCGTAAGTAAGAATCTTTTTGGGTTGGCAATGCTCTCTTTGGCGGCATCATATGTTTATGCCGCCGGTCTACAGGTGACACCTGGGACAGCTGTTTTTGGCACGGCAGGAGCAGGACAAGCGGCTCACGCTTGAGACGCGATGGCTTCTTGGTCAAACCCGGCGAATATGACACAACTAGAAGGTAATCAAGTGGCTGTTGGTGTTGTCGCAGCTGAAACTGATAATAACTTTGAAGCAGAACAACCTAAGGTCGGCCCCGCAAAGAAGGACGGTGGGGATGCCGGCGGGGTTGTTCACATACCATCAGTAGCTTACGTACATAGTTTGTCTGATGACCTCAAAGTAGGGGTGTCTTTGATGGTGCATTACGGAAACAGTATTGATTATGCCGATGATTGGGCTGGTGTGAATGTCGCGAAGTCTGCCAGCATGGAGACAATTCAGGTGCAGCCATCCGTTGCCTATCGTGTAACAGATAGTTTGTCATTGGGCGCAGGTATTAACGCAAACTATATCAAGGCTGAGCAAGAGCTAACGGTAATGGGGCAAGATCTTGGCTTAGATGCTGATGATGTTGCGTATGGCTGGACAGCCGGCGCAACGTGGGATCTTAATCAGTCGAATCGTCTTGGATTGGTATATCGCTCAGAGGTCAATGCAGATCTATAAGGAGGTGACAGCCTCAACGGTACAAGCGACTATGCCTCTTTGAACTGGGATAACCCGGCGACAGTCATGTTGAGTGGTTATCACCAAGTCAGTGATAACTCAGCATTTGTATGGGATGTGGGTCGTGTGTTCTACAGCTCTTTTGAAACCACCACTATTTACTCTGGGCTTTTAGGTATGGAGCTAGATATAGATCGTCATTGGCAAGACGCCAATCCATATGCAGTCGGTTGGGAATATGCCTTGAATTCCGATTGGACCTTACAAACAGGATTTTCTTTAGATGAGAGCCCTGTAGATGACCAGCACCGTTCTGCCGATATGCCGCTTGATGAAATCAAACGCTGTACCGTTGGCGCGCTCTATAGAGCAACTCCAGAGGTGGATGTGGCATTCCGTTTAGAGTATGCCGATTTGGGAACGCCGAGCGTTGCGCATGAGTCAGGCTTGTTGGCGAACCCTGCAGGCGAGTACAACAATTCAGCAGTCGCTGGAGCGGTGTCAATGAATTATAAGTTTTAAGCATAAATATGACCGAGGGGTGTTATGAAGTTAGAGAATCTAGCTCGTTGCGATATTAAGTTGTTGGTTGCCTTACAAGTTTTACTTGAAGAGGAGAGCGTGTCTCGCGCCGCTGAGCGCTTGCACGTTACACAATCTGCAATGAGTAAGATGCTCACCCGTTTGTCGGACTTATTTGGCGAAGAACTGTTTTTTCGTGGTACGCAGGGAATTCGCGCAACCGAAAGGGCGCTTGAATTGCAAACACCTTTAAGCGAATTGCTTGAGCAACTAGGCCGACTTGTATCACCACCGGAGTTTGTTGTGAGTGATTGCGATCGAACCTTCAGGATCTCTTTGTTAGATAGTGTCGCGGCACGCTTATGCCCGCCCTTGTTGGCGCGCATAGTAGATGAAGCACCCAAAGTGAACATTGAAATGAAGCCTTGAGGGAAAACAAGTTTTGATGATATGGCTAATGGGCAGCTTGATCTTGCACTTAATGTGGTTGAGGTCGATAAGGCGAATTTTTATCAACAAGTCCTTAAAGAAATTGATTTCTGTGTTTTGATGAATGTTCGCCACCCTTTGGCAAATAAAAAGCGTTTGTCACTCGATGAATATGTGTCTTACCCCTATATCAAAATCATCGTGCCAGAATTCAACGAGAACCATGTGAAGGATGAGCCTATTTTATTTAAACATGGTTTTTCGCGCCGTGTGGCTTTTGAAACAAGCAATATGCACACGGCAATGTCATGCCTAACTACCACAGATTATCTGATGCTTGGTGGGTCTGCAATGAGCACACAAGCGTTAGCGGAACAAGGTTTAACGAGCGCTTTGTTGCCAGAAGAAATAGAGTTTCCACCTTTTAATTACAAGATGATTTGGCATCAACGGCAAAACAAGCCTGCAGAACACCAATGGTTTCGCTCTTTGGTGTTGCGTGAGTTGATGGCGCTGGCACAAAAATAAATATAGAAGTGAGTAAGGAATACTATTAATAAATTTGGCGCAGTACTGTCGTTTTTTATGTTGATGACAGGTGTTGTATACGCAGATTCAAGCACATCTAAACCGTCTATTAACGTCAGCGCTCAAACCCTTCAGCTGCAAGGCAGTGGCATGCGAACTCGTATGTTCATAGATTTATATGTAGGAAGCTTGTATCTCTCTAGTAGCCCTGAGCAGGCGAGTAATATTGTTGAAGACAATGCTCCTATGGCAATTTGTTTAGAAATTGAATCAAGCTTAATTAGTAGTGACAAGCTTCAAGAAGCGACCCGTGAAGGCTTTGAGCAATCAATTGGTGATATCTCTGCAATGGAGCCAAGAATTGAACAACTTCTCTCAGCCTTTGATGAGCCTATTGATGTCAGCGATACCTTCTTATTGTCTTGAGACCCTGCAAAGTCAGTCATTCAGGTACATCGTAATAACTTTGTTATTTCAGAGGTGCCGAGTTTAGATTTTAAACAAGCATTATTTGGTATTTGGTTGGGCGATTCGCCCGTTCAAGATTCGTTGAAAAATGAGATGCTTGGCTTGTCATCTTAATTCCTCTCGTTTTATCTCGGCACGGCACTAGGTTTTGAGTCTTCCTAGTGGCCAGTGCCTTTTTCTTTCTGGCACACTAGTCTCTCGTGTAAATTGATTGTTGGGTGAGAGCATTATGTGGCTTCAACGTACGATTCGGCTAAAAGCGCAAAAAAGAGGCTTTTATCTCGTTACGGATGAGATTGTTCAGCAAGTACCTGAGATAGCAAACTTCGAAGTCGGGCTTGCACACTTATTCATCAAACATTCTTCTGCGTCTTTATGCATTAATGAAAATGCAGATCCGAGTGTGCGCAGAGACATGGAACGTTACTTCTTAAAGCTTGTTCCCGACGTGGGGCAGTGGAGTTTTGTTTATGAGCACGACTATGAAGGTGCTGACGATATGCCAGCACATATTAAGTCGGTCATGCTTGGATCTTCTCTGACGATTCCGATCACTAATGGGCGTCTTGCTCTAGGCACATGGCAAGGTATTTATCTTGGTGAGCACCGTATTTCAGGCGGACCGAGAACGCTCATCATGACCCTGCAAGGTGACTCTTAATCGCCAATAAATCCGCCAGATTGACGTTGCCATAACTGAGCATAAATGCCATTTTTGGCAATCAGCTCTAGGTGCGATCCTTCTTCAACAATACGCCCTTCATCTAGCACGATTAAGCGATCCATCGCGGCGATTGTTGATAAACGATGCGCGATCGCAATAACTGTTTTACCTTCCATTAATTTATAGAGGCTTTCTTGAATCGCAGCTTCGACTTCAGAGTCGAGTGCAGATGTCGCCTCATCTAAGACAAGAATCGGTGCATCTTTTAATAAGACGCGTGCGATCGCAATACGCTGACGCTGACCACCACTCAGTTTTACACCACGCTCGCCCACGTGGGCTTCGTAACCGGCGCGGCCTTTGATATCACTAAGGTTTTGAATGAACTGATGCGCTTCGGCTTGCTCTGCCGCCGCAATCACCTGTTCTAGAGTCGCCTCGGGTTGGCCGTAGGCAATGTTGTCGCGCACAGAGCGATGCATGAGCGAGGTATCTTGTGTTACCACACCTATTTGCGCCCTAAGGCTTTCTTGTTGAACCGCACTAACGTTTTGCCCATCGACAAGAATTTCGCCTTTCTGAATATCGTGAAAACGCAGCAGAAGATTGATGAGTGTTGATTTCCCAGCACCAGAACGGCCTACCAGTCCGATTTTCTCTCCCGCTTTAATTCGCAGAGATAAATCTTTAAGCACTGATTCACCGGCATTGTATTCAAAACTGACCTGATTAAAGTCAATTTGGCCCTTAGCCATCGCAAGCGCGTTTGCATTGTTTTTATCTTGAATTAGTTTGGGCTGTGAGATGGTATTGATGCCGTCTTGCACCGATCCGATATTCTCAAACAATGCCGACACTTCCCACATAATCCACTGCGACATGCCGTTCAAACGCAAGGCTAAACCAATGGCCACTGCAATCGCACCTGTGCTCACCGCATCAACGGACCAAAGATAAATGGATAAGGTCGCTACCGAAAACAGCAGCAGTGAATTCAGGAACCATACGCTGACATTTAGCTTGGTGACTAAACGCATCTGTGGGTAAACGGTTTGAAGAAAACCATCCATCGATTCGCGTGCATAGTCAGCCTCGCGGTTTGAATGGCTGAATAGCTTAACCGTTGAAATATTAGTGTAGGTATCAACGATGCTGCCGGTCATGGCAGAGCGAGCATCAGCCTGTAAGGTAGAAATTTGTCTTAGTTGCGGAATAAACAGGCAAAGTACTCCAACATATGAAGCAAACCAAAGTAAAAGAGGGATGCTTAGCGTCGGGTCATTCATGGCGAGCACACTGACCATGCCAATAAAATAAACGCTTACATAGAGCAAGACATCGAGCATCTTCATCACAGCTTCCCGCACGGATAACGCTGTCTGCATGACTTTTGTGGCAATTCGTCCAGCAAACTCATCTTGGAAAAAGCCAAGGCTTTGTCCAAGCAAATAGCGGTGTGCATTCCAACGAATGCGCATAGGATAGTTGCCAAGCAAGGCTTGATGAATCACGCTAGAGTGAAGAAGAACGGTGATCGGTAAAACCAAAAGAACAATGACGCCATATCCCGTTAGAGTAGAAGAGTGTTCTTCCCAGAGAGTAGCCGGTGTGCTTGCCGTTAGTAGGTCGACGAGCTCGCCCAAGAAACGAAACAGACTGACTTCCATTACCGCAATGCATGCCGTTAGACATGCCATTATTAAAAGATGCGGAATGACACCACGTGTATAGTGAATGCAAAACGCAACAAGACCTTTGGGTGGTGTTGTTGGTGTGTCAACAGGGAAGGGCTTAACGAGCTGTTCAAAAAAACGAAACATCAAAAATAATTCAATTACGTAAGTTATGGTTGGCGTTGGCTAGTATAGTCTTTTGTTCAACTATACTCACTTAAAGATCTTTGGAGACGTAGTAGTTGTTACCTTTTATTTCTGAAAAACAGGCACTTATATACGATTGGTTGATGCGTCCGGTAAGTTCGGACAAAAGCTCAATTGAACGATTAGGGCATCGTACAGCACGTGTATGCTTTGCGATTGTACGAGACATAATGCAAGGCAATGTCTCTTTGCACGCAATGAGCTTGGTGTTTACCAGTATTTTATCCGTTGTGCCGCTCTTAGCGCTGAGCTTTTCATTGCTGCGATATTTCAACGTACAAAATCACTTCATGCCTGCGATCGAGCATTTTCTCTTACCGATGGGAGAAAAAGGCCAAGAAATTCTGAACTCGATCCTTCAGTTTGTCGACAACGTGAAAGTCGGCGTTCTGGGTGCAGTTGGTCTGGTCTTATTGCTGTACACAGTGGTTTCCCTAGTACAAAAGGTTGAACACGCATTTAATCAAATTTGGTATGTCGCAAGTACGCGCTCAGTTAGTCGTCGTTTGAGCAATTACATGAGCATGATCTTTGTAGGGCCCATTCTGCTGGTGGCTGGTATCTCTCTCGCAAGTGGGGTTTTAGATAGCGCTATTGTGACAAAGCTTCGTCTTGTGGAACCGCTTGGCTTTGTTTTTTCGCTTGTTACCGCTGTTATGCCAGTTGTGGTGTTGATCGCAGCCTTTACTTTCTTTTATACGCTCGTACCGAATACGCGGGTCAAAACTTCTAGCGCCTTAATCGGTGCCATTGTTGCAGGCATTGCGTGGCAAATAGCGGGCAAAGCCTTTACGGCATTTGTGGTGAGTTCGGCGCGCTATGACATGATTTATTCTGGCTTTGCTGTCGGTATCGTTGCTTTGTTGTGGTTGTATGCAAGTTGGTTAATTTTATTACTAGGCTCTGTTATAGCGTTTTATGTTCAGAATGATAATTACATTACACGCTCGCTTGATATGCGCGGGTCACCCATCGCATTAGAGAAAATTGCCTTGCAGGTCATGGTCTCAATTACTCAGGCTCAAGAAAAAAACGGTAAACCGATTAAACAAGCAGAGCTTGAAACAACGCCAAATATTCCGGGCTTATTAATTCGCCAAGTTGTCGAAACACTGCTTAAGAAAAAGCTGATTATAGATGCGGGCTCAGAGGGCGATCGTTTTGTCTTAGCACGCTCTAGTGATTTGATTAGCGTGGCAGATATTTTATCTGCGATTCGAAAATCTCCGCCTATTTATCGCGCTTTTCCACAATCAGGAGCTCAGAAGAATATCGCTGATGTGAGCCAAGTATTAGATGGTTTCATCAAGGAAAAGTTTGCTCAAGTCAGTCTACGAGAACTCGCCGAAGGCAAGGTCGTCCGTTAAGTTTCTGCCAATCTAAGAAATCACCGAGCGTTTTCATTCTTTCAATCTATACTCAAATTATCGCGCCTAGAAGAGGCGAAATAATAACGATTGAAAGGATGAATCATGACATACATTAAAAAGAGTGCCTTGTTTGTTTCAGGCAGCTTTTTCTTTGCAGCACAAGCATTTGCAGGTGCACCAAATTTTATTGATAGTCGCGCGATGGCGATGGGTGGTGTAGGCGTTGCGTCTGCACGTCCTGCTGCGGCAGGCTTTTTTAATCCGGCTTTACTGGCGGTAAAACAGCCTGAAAAACGCGATGGATTTGGCATGTTACTTCCATCAGTAAACGCAATAGCAAGTGATGAAGCTGAGCTTCGCGATGTCGTGGATGACTTCGATGATGATTTCATCAAACCATTTGAAGGTGCGATTACTGACGTTGAAAACAATATTGCGGGCGGTGGTGCAGGCTTAGCCGCTGCTCAAACAGAATTAGCGAATAGAACGCGTGCACTGAACAACGAGCTTCAAAAAATTGATCAAGAACAAGCGCGTGTCGATCTCGGCATGGGTGTGTCAGCGTTGATACCTAGCCAGCGTTTCGGCGCAGGTTTGTTTGTCTCTGGTTCTGCTCGTATTGCAGCAAAAATCAATTACAACGATCAAACCACGCTTGATCAACTAGAAGACCTAGCGCGTAACACCGTGATTACAGACATCGATGATGTTAACGCTCTGTATGACACAGCGAATGACGCGGATCAGTTACAGTCAACCGTGCGCGCCGTTGGTTCAGCATACTCGCAAGTTGGTTTGTCGATGTCGCATAACTTTACGTTTTTTGGTCACGACTATGCGCTAGGCGTGTCACCTAAAATGGTCGATCTACGTGCTTATGACTTTGTAACGAGCGTTGATGAGTTTGAATCTGACGATCTTGAAGATACCAAAGTGAGTGAATCGAAATTCAACCTTGATCTAGGCGTGGCGAGTTTCTTAGATGATGACGAGCAATTATTGGTTGGCCTCTCAGTGATCAACGTTGTGCCAATGGAGATCACCACCAAACCGGGTCGAGACAACACTAACTTGGGTCCGGGTTTTGCACCGGAGGGAATCGATATTGAGCTAAAACCAAAAGTCTTGGCTGGTATTTCTTACCAAGGAGCATCTTACGAGTTAGCCGCTGATCTTGAGTTAACCAAAACAGAAGAAGTATTCGGTGAGGGTGATACGCAATACTTGGGTGTTGGCGCAGAATATGATTTGGCAGAGATTTTTCAACTTCGCGCAGGCGCTCGATATAACATTGCTGAAAGTGAAGATGTGCTTCTAACAGCTGGCTTTGGCTTGCGTGCAGCGGGCGTTACGCTAGAACTTGCTGCCTTAGGCAGTACAGATGCAAATACAGTCGGTGCAGGCTTGCAGTTTGGTGTAACTTTCTAAGCCTCAGTTAGCTAAAAGATAAGTCAGAATTTTTATTGCAAGAAACCGCTATTGGGAGACCAATAGCGGTTTTTTTGTAATGAGCATTTGTCGCATTGCCAATAAAACGAGACCATGTCAGTCCGACACTATTACTCATAAATCACTCCACTTACAGGAGATGTTGCCCATTCTTATGACCTGTGAGTGAACTTTGTCTTGCCCTGAACCGTAATCATTGCATGCGCCAGAATTGTTTTAGAAAGACACCTTAGCGCGCACGTTCTTGAGGATAAGTGAGCGAGGCGATATGCAAAACGAAGTAAGTTACTCACAGACAATGCCAAACGAACTAAAAATGGAATTGCGTAGCAGCCATGCTGGTGAGATGGGGGCCGTATTTATTTACATCGGCATATTGAGCGCAAGTTGCGATCCGTATGTTCGCGCCTTTGCTCGAGAACACCTTCGCACTGAATACCATCATCTATGTTTATTTGAGGAGCTTATCCATTTGTATCGAGGAAGCTTGGTGCTGCCTCTTTGGGTGATTGCCGGATTCCTGACCGGTTTCCTCCCAGCATTGCTTGGGAGAGATTGGGTGTTTCGTACTATCGAGACAGTGGAGACCTTCGTAGAAGCACACTATCAGTCACAAATTAATCGCTTTGAGGATTTCCCGAATTGGACGCACTTAATTACAATGCTGTCACAATGCCGAGAAGATGAGATGGCTCATCGAGATGATGCGGGCGCGAGAGTGCGCGAACCGGCGAGTCGCCTATGTCAAATTTGGCTCGCTATGGTAGCGCGGGGTTCAGCAGTGGCTGTGTCTATCGCAAAACGAATTTAGGGGCATTTTATCGATGAAAAATTCAGATAGATCTGGTGGTTGTATGCTCTGCGATCGTGTCGTTCCACTGACTTTTCATCACCTTATTCCGAAGAAAGTACATCGCAGAAAACACTATCGTAAACATTTCTTGAAGGAACAATTACAAAGCGGAATTTTCATATGCCGAGCTTGTCATAAGGCTATTCATACACTGTATGACGAGATGACGCTAGCAAAACAACTGAGTTCGCTAGAAGCACTGCAAGCAGATCGTGCATTGATTAAACATGTCTACTGGGTGCGTAAACAGAAAGCATGAGTGAGATAAAGGACACAGAGATATTGCCTCTGATCGACAAGGTGTTCGACTTTAACTCTATCTCTCTTGTCGAACTACTAAATTTGCGTGTGCTGCTGCATGATCAAGATCCAATGGTTGATCTTGAGCGGGATTTGAAGGAGCTGTCTCTATACCCCGAGCGCTTAACAGGAAGCTATCAATACGAATGGCTCACCTACTGCAGACGTGCTTTATTTAGTAAGTGCAAAGAGCAAAAATTCTCATCTATTGAAACGCTGAATACTTTTCTGCTCGATTACAAGCATACGTTGGTAAGGTTAGAGCATGTCACCTCGGACACCGAAGTTAAAATTACCCAAACCTTGAGGCTGCTGAATACAGAGAACATACGTTTATTTGAGTCAGCTGCGAGTCGACGAATTCGCGAATTTATCCAATCTTGAGAAGCACGTGTTTCCACCAGCCATAACCTCCGCTGTACTAGTTTTGTACAAGTTGAACTGCGAAATTTGAGCCTCTAATACAAATCCATTTGATACCCATACAGAGTACTTTATCGTCGAGTTTATAAACTCACTGACTCCATAACTAAGAATATGATGATGAAGACGATGATAGAAAAACATCGCGTCGCTCAGCGGTGCTTTTCGATAGGCCCTGTGTCTGCGGCTTATGAACTCATGGTGGACGCGGGGGAGGTGCGACGAGATGACGCGCAAGTCGCTCTAGCAGCAAAATTAGATGACTTGCATGAGTCTCTTGCCTCGCTCCCGCCAGTACCCTTGCTTACCGACGAGCAGATAGAGAGCAGCCGTTCAAGCAGCAGACCACTGTTACTGGCACGATCTATGGCATCCGCCCAGTCTTTTCTTCGAAAGAAGTTTCATTTATGGTCCTTTGGTCTACCACCTCGGGGGATTTACATTCATGGACCGGTCGGGGTCGGCAAGAGTTTTCTAATGGATCTCTTTTACGCGTTGGTTAATGTTTTTGATGATTCGCGCTGCAATAATGACAGATTCAAACACGCAAAAATTACCAAACGCCGCGTCCACTTTCATGAATTCATGCTAGACGTCCATCATCGAATCTTTGTCTACAAACAGAAGCACCCACGAGGTGATGCGATTCCCATCATTGCGCAGCAATTAGCACAAGAAGCCCAACTCCTGTGTTTCGATGAATTTCAGGTGACAGACGTTGCCGATGCCATGATTTTGAAAAGACTGTTTTTATTATTATTGGATTGCAATGTCGTAGTCGTGGCCACCTCGAATCGCTCCCCTGATGCCTTATATGAGGGAGGCATTAACCGGTCCCTCTTTTTGCCATTCATAGATATGTTGAAACATACGTTCGACATTATTTCGATGGAGGGCTCCACCAAGGATTATCGACTCGAAAATCGAGCGGATGGTCAATCCTATTTTTGGTCAAACAAGGATGTTCAGGGCGATAATAGTAGTAATAACGACATGCAGGCGCAGTTGGAAGAAATATTTGGTGGCACTGCATCCGGAGCTGAGTCTGAGATCATTAAAGTTCGCTTCGGTCGCACCGTCCAGGTCGCCCGATTGAATGACCGGTGCGCCTGGTTTGACTTTTCCGAGTTGTGCTATCAACCGCTCGGTGCGGCCGATTATCTTTCTCTCTGCGACCGATTTCCGGTCCTCATCATGGACAACGTCCCCCAATTGGATGCCAACCATCTCAACGAAGCGCGACGCTTCGTGACCCTCATTGATGCGTGTTATGAATCTCGCACCCGCTTGGTGCTAGCGGCACAAGTCCCACTCGACGAATTATTTGTCGATTTTGAAGCGCAAGTCGAAAGCAGTGATGGGGATGAAGAATTGTTTGTCAGTGAGAAGGGGGGAAACTCGAGTTCCTTTGCGACGACCATGATTCGCACCAAAGATGGGGAACATATGGAGTGGTCGGCGACGGGTCTAATTGGAGTGTCACTGGCACAATTTTCGTCCGCCAATGATCTCGCCTTTTCTTTTCGACGAGCCGCGTCTCGATTAGTAGAAATGGGTGGAAAGGAATGGGGGCGCGAATGACGGATCCGAACGTAGCTTAAATCCCGTCGAGCACGCAAGCGATCCGAGTCGCCTTTATATAAAGCTCGCTGCGTTTAGTTCTTCCTCTATATGAAACTAAAAACCGACCAAGCAGATTTGCTATGCGCTGCTCCAATAATAAATACATAACAGCTTAGCCCTGCGAGCAGGCCGACAAGGCGGTTGCGGGTTGTGTTACCCCAATGCAGTATCATCAAGCCAAATCCGATATACAACAATAACGCAATGATCTTCGCGACTAGCCAAGGCTGTTCGCTCGGCCACAATGCCCACGTTACCATCATGATTAAACCTGACAGTAGTATAAATGTGTCGATGAGGTGAGGGAGTATTCGGGTGAGCTTATGCTCGAGCAGTGCTCTTTGCTTTGATGAGAGAATGCCTCTTAGTAGAAAGCCTAATCCTGTGAGGTAGGCACAACTTACGTGAAATCGCGGTTGCTTAAATAGTACCGCAGAAATGCAAAAGTACGCTGGCGTTGCGCTGGGTGTAGATAACAGCGGGAAGACAATCTGGATTCATTAGTGCTGGAAATGCGCCAAGTTTATACGGCAAACATTGGTGGAGAGGGTAGAAAAGTCAGTGCATGCATCTGACTGGATAGGTTCACACTAAATCAACAGCGGACCAAAGGTTTATTACAAAACGCAGCAGTGCGAGCTTAGGCGTTCAATTGGATATGGATTATTTATCGTTATTGGAAAACGAGAACCCCATAAAACGAGTCAAAATAACGGAAGTTCTTGCAAGCGAAAAACTTACCATTACTTGCTTAAAAATGGTTAGCAAATGATTCAGGACGTGAAGCTGATTTTGAATAAGCTTTTTGATTAATCACCGGCTCTGAGAGAGTTGAGGTTATGTTGCTCTGTTGAAGCCTCAAAACAATCGACTTGGCCAACAATAAAACATCCGAATTATGCGCTCAAAAACGTGTATTAATTAACATTTGTAATGAAATTACAAAGAATCGGATTTACAACTCCTCACGAAACCTGTGAGATAAGATGCGTTTTTCCCAGACCTCCTTCTTATATTGTTTAAAAAATTGCTTAAAAGTTTGGTATTGAGTTTAAACGGCCCCTTGTCAATCCTAATCACTCTTTCTCGCAAAGAATATCTTGATTATTGGAGAGGGGATAATGTTTTAGTGTCTGATTTATTAAAATAAAAATTATTTTTTATAATTCGTAGCGATGCAATATTGTCTGCAGTTTATACGGAATTATGTAAGATTTTTTGTTATGCATAAGAATATGGAAGAGAAAGCCATATTCATATTTTCAGGGCCATGTCTAAGAGTATTCCCAAGGATAGTTATATACAACTTTCTCCATACAAATGATGTGTCATCAATGTTAGAGAAGTTTGAATTACGCTATCTAGCTGAAACAAATGTAAATCTTATTTATGCAAAAGGTAGAAGAGGGAGGATCCACAGATATCGTTGAACACTTTAAATCCCTGATTGAAACCAATTTCTAAGCTTTACCGATAACGTTAAAGTGTTTATTGATCTGATTAAGGTACTTTTAATAAAGTTAAACAGTATTGGAACAAAGAGTGTAAAAGAGAGCGCTTACCAGAATTAAATTCAATTTTTGAAAAATCCTAGCACGCATAAGCTGCGCAAGTAGCAAGCTACATCCGATTGTTGGACAAAGTTAAAGCAATGTCATTAATGTGGGCGTTAGTCAAACTCAGGACAACTATTACGTGTCATATAAGATAGGTTGGATTAAAAACGGAGTTTTAGTCGAGTTTGTAGGTGAGACTTCGATAGAAGATATAGATGAGGCGAATCAAAAGCTTTACGAAGACGAGCGCTTGTATTCTTGTTTGTTTGTTGTTTTTAACTTTGATTCAGCAGACCTCTCAAAAGTCACATTAGAACAAGTAAGGATTACGGTCGAAAGTGATAGAAATATCTCTTTAGAGTTCCCTGATCCAATACTTGTTATTACCTCCAATCATCCAATTACAGATGCCCTGATCTTCTACTATCAGTTAACCGCAGAGTCGTTTGATGTAAAGTGGGATATAAAAAGATTTGGTAGTGTAAAAGATGCATTGCGATGGTGTTATGAATTGGCCTAACAAGGTCAGCTAGCATGCCATCTTTCCGTTTTCTTGGTATTTATATTGATAGGTCATTGTAGTTATTTGATCTTACATATGATCCTACGCTAGGTGTTAAGGATGTATTCTTGCAACTTGTTGGTAAGTTTTTTGATGCTAACTTAATCCAAACAAATCAATTATCGAAAAACTAGAAGTAACATAAACTCATTCTTTGAATGGATAAGCGTCTATAATTTTGATCGCTTTATTTCGCACTGGACGTTTGTACTAGGCAATGACTATATTCTTGTAGAGTTAAAACCCTTGAACTCTGTAATTCGGGTTATATAAACCATGATGACACTAATTTTTTTTATTTTGTTTGCTGCAATATTAGCTATATTCTTCGATAAGAAAGCACTGGGAAATGGGCTTTTTGGAGTTGCCTTAATAATCAGTTTATATTGGTTAAATTACCACGCTACAGACCCGCTTTCGATTCTGTTGTGAGGAATCAATTACAATGAACCGTAATCACATTATTGTTTTAAATATATTTGCTTTATTGGGCCTGAATATTGTCTTAATAGTGGGATTGGCGCTTCAGATATTGCTTAATGAGTTGCCTTGCCCTTTATGCTTACTTCAACGTATTGGCTTTGTAATGGTTATGTTTGGATTTATGCTAAATGTAAGGCACGGGATTGAGCAACGTCATTACGGTGTCATTCTTTTGGGAGCTATATTTGGTGCGGCGGCGGCACTTCGACAGATGGCCTTACATGTTATTCCTGACACTCCCGCTTATGGCAGTCCTATCTTTGGCATGCATTATTATACTTGGGCTTTTGTTTTGTTTAGCGCGACCGTACTCGGAGTCGCTATATTGCTAATTTTATGGAAAGAGGAATGGCAGTCAAAAACATATGAAATTACGATCTGTGGTCGTTGGGTATGTTTGCTCACTATTGCAACTGTGGGCGTGAATCTCCTATCAACTTTTGTAGAGTGTGGTCCATTTGAATGTCCGGCAAATCCAGTACGCTATTGGTTATTCAATTAGTCTCCAATCCAACGATTTAATTCTCTGTGGCATCTGATTTATCCACACTAACTGAATGTCGAAAAAATCGTAATTTATTCAATATATTTGCTGACTGTTATATTCGGAGATTATTTTAATTGCAATCCATTGCATTGCGACAGCAAATAGGAAAATAGAGATTTTCAATGGGTACTGCATTCGGTTTCTCATGCCCTGTCGTGCATTTTATTTCACTTCTGCCGTTATCACCAAATCTAAGCGAGAAATATGAATAATGATTCAAAAGGGATGTTATACGGTCTGATTGGTATTCTCTCATTTGGTTTGACATTGCCTGTCACGCGCTACGTAATAGAGTATTTTTCTCCGATGTTCATAGGCCTCGGTAGAGCTACCGTGGCTGGTATTTTTGCGGCATTATTACTCATCATAACGAGGCAATCTGTCCCTTCAAAAGAACAGCTATACAAATTAATTATTGTTGCACTGGGCGTAGTCGTCGGTTTTCCTGTTCTTTCATCCGTTGCAATGCAAACTGTTCCTGCGTCACATGGAGGGGTTGTACTAGCAATACTACCTTTAGCAACTGCTATTGTTGGAGTCGTGATATCCAATGAAAAACCATCATTTGGATTTTGGGTTACAAGTGTTTTAGGAAGCATGCTAGTCGTTATTTATTCAGTACTTAATGGCGCTAATGCTCTTCATTGGGGTGATATTGCGCTATTTTTCGCCGTATTGAGTGCAGCTATTGGCTATTCTGTCGGAGGGTTATTGTCGAAAGAAATCGGTGGCTGGAGAGTTATATGCTGGGCACTTGTCATATCTACACCGTTCATTTCTATATTTGCACTTTATCATTTCCCGCCAGAATGGAGCTCGGTACCAATAAATATTTGGCTGGGCTTTCTTTATCTTGCACTAGTTAGCCAGTTAATTGGTTTTTTCTTTTGGAACAGAGGATTAGCCATTGGAGGAGTTGTGAGAGTTAGTCAAACACAATTATTACAGCCCTTTGTCACCATTATTGCATCTGCTTTACTTCTTGATGAAATTCTTAAGCTTGAAACTGTAATATTTGCATTGTTAATAGTGATCCTCGTGGCGATAGGAAAGAAACAACCGATATCTGTAGTAGACTAGCTAATTAGTTAAGCTGATTTGAGAGTAAGAATGATCTCCCATGTGTAGGAAAAGTTATGATGCGTGATTATCTCCGTTATTTTTGGAAAGGTCCTAGGAAAGCGGGGTGATTATACTTCACGTGTAATTTGACTATGTGTTATGGATATTAGAAAGAGACCATATTTTTGTCGTAAATCATCAGTATTGTACGGATGTCCCTAAGGATTTCGAAGTGACTAATACTTATCAGACTTTTAATTGACGGACTTTGTTTAGAGATATCAATCAATGACTCAAATAGATAGAAAAGATTTCGCGAAGAAAACACTTCTTGGTGGGGTGGTTATTCTATTACCAGTTGCTCTTTTGGTGATGGGCTTTAGATGGTTGTTCCAATTAGTAACGGATCTTATTAAGCCGCTCGCGAATCTAATCATCAATGTAGTAGGTATGCCAGAAATTTTTGCAGATATTCTAGTCTTAACAGGCATGGCTGGTTTGTGCTTTGTAACTGGGTGGCTGGTGACAACAGCTGGCGGTTCATGGTTCCATACGAAATTTGATACCCATTTAGCTCGCTACGCTCCAGGTTATCGTATCATGAAAGATATCGTAGGCCAGTTTTTTGGTGATGTCAGTAAATCCCCATTTGCTAAAGGAGAGGTTGCATTGGTCAAGCTTTTTGGAGACTGCACTACCGAAGTGACGGCACTTGTCACAAGTAAGCATGATGATGGACGATATACTATCTTTATGCCGACCGGTCCGAACCCTACTTCGGGAAATATTTATCATGTTAAGCAGGAACAGGTAACGCTTTATCCTGAGATTTCCGTGAGTGATGCAATGAGGACTATTATCGCGTGTGGTGCAGGCTCGGGAGAGTTAATAGCAAATACGAGTGCTGTTGGATCCAATGTAAGAACGTCGACAAAACAGGAAACCTCAAAAGGTGATAGTTCCTCCGATGATTTGGGGGATTTAATTCAAGATACGCTTTTAGATAAGCGCATTAAACTCTGCTTGCTTAAACACGGTATTGAAACTTTGAATGACTTGCGCCAACTAAGTGAGGATGAGCTGAAAAATATAAAAGGCCTAGGGCCAAAGCGTTTGGAACTAGTGAAGACTTATTTGAATGCAGTGTCTACAGAAACAAAACGTAAAAACTTTAATAAAAATGTCTGAGGTTCTCGGGGACCCTATTAATAATGTAAATGTTTGTTAGCTGACATGCAGGCCTCTCTAGTAAACGTGATCTGCTTTTAGCTTATTAAACAAAGTAAACGTGAACCATTAATTTTTGGTGTAGTCAGGATACTTAGCCTATCAATCGAGTTAGTATTTTGAATCGTCAATAATTCCATAGTTTCTTTTTAGTTCGATAAACTAGCAAATGAGAAGTATTTACGATGCGATATCGTCGCGTGCGAATGCGTGTGATTGTATGATTTTGAATATGCGCCTTCAATTTCTCAAAACTAAAAAATGACCAACTTACAGCAGCCCCAAACCATTTAGCATAACAAGGGCAATGCAAACTGGCGCTATGAAGCGAATTGCTAGGAACCATGATTTGAACCAAAATGTTAATTTCAATGCGAGTACTTCTTCGATTTCGTTTCTATGCATTCTCCAACCGATCAATACTGCGACAAGTAGTCCACCAAGAGGCAGCATATAGTTTGCTGTTGCGACATCTAAGAAGTTGAATACGTCGCCAGAAGCTGCAGAAGCTGCAGAAGCGGCCGCACCAATCCACGCAATCGCACATAGACCTGTCACAGAAACAACACGCTTCACGCCTTTGCGCTCAAACCATGCTGCAGAAGGTTCGATCAATGAAATTGAAGAACTTAGTGCTGCGAGAGTTAGCAATACGAAGAACATAAGCCCGATGAACTGACCACCAAACATTTGGCTAAATGCATTGGGTAGTGTCACGAATACAAGGCCTGGACCTGCGCTTGGCTCTAGACCATGCGCGAACACAAGTGGGAAAATCATCATGCCAGCAATAAGCGCCACTAGTGTGTCGACTAAACCGATTGTTAATGCGGTCTTGCCGATGTTGACGTCTGTGCCCATGTACGCTCCATACGCCATGATGCTACCCATACCGAGAGATAGCGTGAAGAAAGCTTGACCCATCGCGGCTAGTACAACGTCCATGGTGATTTTAGAAAAATCTACCTTCCACATGAACTTCATACCACGCGCGACATCACCGGCGAATAAGGCGTAACCAAGCAAGATTAGAAGGATAATAAACAGGGCAGGCATCATCACTTCAACCGCTTTACCAATTGACTTTGCGCCACCGACAACCAACAAACCTGTTAAAACAATAAAGATAGTGAGGTATATAAGCTGTAAGCCAAAGTTAGAGGTGAGTTCGCCAAAGTGACCGCTGATAGCCTCTGCAGGTGCATTCATGTAGCTGCGGCTCAGCGAAGCAATGATGTAATCTAAGGGCCAACCAGCGACCACGCTGTAGAACATCAAGATCATAATGCCTGCGCATAAGCCCATTGCCGGTAGTAAGAACCAGTTTTTCGATAAACCATTATGTGCTGCATGATGCTCGACTGCATCAATCGGGTTTGCTTTAGCACTTCGGCCTATAGCGATCTCTGCCATCATGATCGGCAGACCCAACAATAAAATAAACGCGAGATAGATCAGTACGAACGCGCCACCGCCGTATTCCCCAGTCATGTAAGGGAATTTCTAAATATTACCTAAACCGACGGCAAAACCTGTTGCTGCAAAAATGAACGTGAGTTTTGAGGGCCACGTAACGGTAGGGCTAGCAAACATAATCGTCCTTCTTTCGAGGTCTTTTAAACGCGAAAATAATAGTCTTGCTTGAGCGAAATTAAAGCCCGCATTGGTAAATAATAGAAAAAGCTTATTTTTTGATCAGATGCGTTATAAGCGCCTGAGCTCGTTAGGCTTTTTTTACATATTGTGCGGTCACCATCATTTCACCGGCGCCATCTACACGGCAGTCTAACTGATGGTCTTTTCCATCTTTGATACGCCAAATGAGGGCCTTGGTTCCTACTTTTAATATTTGAGAGCTGCCTTTCACTTTTAGATCTTTAACCAAAGTCACTTTGTCGCCTTCGGCTAATAGCGTTCCATTAGCGTCTTTCACTTTTAGCATGTCTTCTTCGGCTTGCTCGGCAGGGTTCCACTCGTATCCACACTCTGGGCAAATGAGTAGGTCTCGGTCTTGATAGACATATTCAGAGTTGCAACTAGGACAGGGCAGCAGTGACATGATTACTTAAATCTTCGATTGGGCGATAGGGTTGGGAGAATAGCGCAATCTATCGGGGCTTCCTAATATTAAGCGGATTCATAGTTTTCAGTAATAAAGCGAGGTGTGCAGATTGCCATAAAGATTAAGTCTTCTTCGCCAATGTTTGTGATGCGTTGTCGATCCATAGGGGGGATGCTGGCAGTATGACCTTGGCTGACTTCTCTTGGTCGGTTGTCACCAATCTCGACCAAACCAGTTCCTGAAACAATTACATAGCGCTCAGTTGTATCTTTCAAACGATGCCATGTGGTAGCAACGCCTGCCTAAACGCGAGCCTGAGTAATAGACACAACTGGGTCTTCAGGATTATTTGATAATTTTGTGATGTAACAGCATTCGGCTTCGAACAGGGGTTCTTGGGGTATATAGGGAGCTTATTGGTTTTTGTTCTGATTAAAGCATTGCACCAATCGCTACCCCAATAAATAGGGTCGCAGAGACGAAATCTAATCGGCGCTGGTTTTTAGGATTCGTGAATAACCCCGATACAGATTTCGCCGCTAGGCCATAGCTTAATTTGCATAAGCAATCAGCTATAAACCACGATCCGACGATCACGGTAAGTTGAACGAGCAAGCTTTTTTGAGGATCAACAAACTGAGGCAGTAGGGCGATAAAAAACAAGATGTCTTTCGGATTACTAATCCCCATTAAAAATGCTTGATGAAACAGTGGCATTTTTTTATCCGGATGACTTATTTGATGAGAAGTTTGATGGGATGCTTGATTTGTTTCTGTTGTTGGCTCGCTTATTTCGCTGGAAGGTTGAATCAGTTGAATTCCTAAGTACAGCAAATAGGCTGCACCGGCGTAACGGATGATATTGAACAATAACTCTGAGCTGACAACGATCGCACCTAGGCCTGATGCTGAAATAATTAGCAATACGCTTGAGGCCAAGCTGCCACCGAAGAGCACTGGTGTAGAAGCACGAATGCCTTGTTTAAGCGTGCTGTTTACCATTAATAACGATAAAGGGCCCGGTATCGCGATGACGATGATGATCGCGGTGAAGTAGAGGAGCCAAGTTTCAATTTGCATTCGATACCCGTTTTCTGTTGGTGTCATGCCGGACGTGATCCGGTATCTTTCAGCCTTACAGGCTGGTTTAATTTAGTACTACTTATCTTGTTTTTATGTTCTTTCTTGCTCGCACAAGAAAGAACCAAAGAAGTGCGTACCTGCTCTTCGGCCCTTCGGGTTCATTCGTAACTTGGTTAAAAATGGCGCTGCGGAACTTATCCGCTTCGCGGATTTCGGACAGTCTTCGCTGTATCCATTTTTAACTTGCAGTTACTCATCCTTCGAGAAGGCAATTTTGCTTCGATAAAGTTGGTGATTACACCAATTTCCTTTCGCGACTCACCTAGTCAGAAAGGGTAGTGTAGGCTTCGATTAAGCTTTACGAATACTCCTAGCTTTATCGGAGTAGCCTCTTTCCCCATCTCGAAGGGCGAAAACTCGCTAGTTCAAATCGGATTAAGCGAGGACTATTTGAGCGTAGCGAGTTCCGCAGCGCCGATTTGAACAAGAGTTTAAGCGTAGCCGAAGACCCTGAGAGTTTGGGTCGCCTTTAGATTCCAAAGACCTTTGGCGATGCAAAGGTCTTTGGGCGCGGTCGGCCGCCGCCGGCAGGATAAATGGAAATAAATCTGTCATGCCGCGAGCCAACGCATAGCCCTTAACTCGACCTTTAGGTCGAAACCTGAAATCGCATCCTGTGGCAAAGCCACAAAAACAAAAAAAGGGGCCAAAGGCCCCTAAAAATTATCAAGCTCAGGAGTTGTGCTTAATAAGGAGTCGTTAATAGCAAATGCTATTTAGAAGCCATCCAATCGATGATTTGCTGACGTTCTTCGTCAGTCATCTGAGTCATGTTGCCAAGGGGCATGTAACCCGTTTGGGTAACTTCAATAAGTTTCTGTTTCATTGCAACAACCGTGTCGATGCTTTCTAGCTCAACGCCTGCTGGTGCGCCCGCTGCTTCAAAACCTGGTTGTGTTGGTTGCGCTGCGTGGCAGGTTGCACAACGTGCCGCCATGATATTCATTGCTTGCTCGTCGCTGATCACAGTTGCGTTCTCTGATGGAGCAACCACTTTTTGTGTGTGCGCCATAACGCCAGCAAGTGCTACAAGCATGACCGCTGCAATCACTAGGATCACAGGCTTGAACTCGCCACGGTGACGCAAGTTAAAGAAGTGACGTGCGAAACCAGTGATAAAGATTATTGCTGCCAATACTGCCCAGCCGTACTCGTGCGAGTAAGTCATTGGGTAGTGGTTGCTGATCATGATGAAGATCAACGGTAGCGTTAAGTAGTTGTTGTGCGTGGAACGCAACTTCGCAAATGCACCGTACTTAGGATCAGGCGCTTCACCACGTTGTACCGCTTCAACAAGCGCACGCTGTGAAGGCATGATGCCGAAGAATACGTTACCCGCCATGATAGAACCGATCAGCGCACCTACGTGGATGTATGCACCACGATCTGAGAATAGTTGGTCTGCAACCCAAGCCGAGAAAGCTAGGAAGGCAAATAGTACAAGACCAAACGCACCGTCTTTATAACGAAGAGGCGTTTTAACAAGAATCTCGTAAACTGCAAAACCGATAGCGATGAAGCTCATACCAAGGCCAATTGCTTCCCACTGGCTAAGTTCAAGCTTGCTGTTGTCGATTAAGAAGCTCTCTGCACCAACGTAGTATACAATCCATAGCATCACCATACCGGTTAACCATGTTGTATAGGCTTCCCACTTGAACCAGTGAAGGTTCCTAGGCATCGCTTCTGGCCCAAGCTTGTACTTGGCAACTTCATAGAAACCACCACCGTGGATTGCCCAAAGGTCACCACCGATGCCTTTGTCTTTTTTCCACTGCGGCGGATTTTCAAGGCTGTTATCAAGCCATACGAAATAGAACGACGCGCCAATCCACGCGACACCCGCGATGACATGGAACCATCGGAAGAATAGGTTTAACCACTCTAGGAAATAAGCTTCCATTGTAAATATCCCTTATTGTTTCTCGTGGGCAAGTTCGCCCGCGACATAAGTTGCTTTAACTGAGCGGTCGTCGCCCAAAATGATCATTGCGAACAGCTTCTCGAAGAGTGTTTTACACTTCGACTGCTTCAAACTCATCAATGGTGTTGAATCGTAATCAAGTACCGCAAAGTCAGCTTCGCGATCTGCCTGGAATGAACCAATCTTGTCGTCTAGTTGAAGTGATTTTGCGTTGCCTAAGGTCGCCAAGTACAAGCTCTTAAGTGGGCTTAATTTTTGACCTTGTAGCTGACAGATTTTGTAAGCTTCGTTCAAAGTTTGAAGCATAGAGAAGCTTGTGCCACCACCAACATCTGTTGCAACGGAGTAGCTCACTTTCTCTTTTTCAAGCTTTTCTACATCTAGCAAGCCACTACCTAGGAATAGGTTAGAAGTGGGGCAGAAGCTCACGCTTGCGCCTGTTTCGCGAAGACGTTCGTGCTCGCGAGGCTCAAGGTGAATACCATGAGCAAACACTGAGCGAGGGCCTAGCAAACCGTACTGGTCGTAAACGTCTAAATAGTCTTTGGTTTCAGGGAAAAGCTCACGAACGAAAGCGACTTCGTCTTTGTTTTCACTGATGTGTGTTTGCATGAACGTGGTTGGGTGCTCTGCCATTAACTGGCCAGCTTTTTCCAATTGCTCATGCGTAGAGGTGATCGCAAAACGCGGTGTGATCGCGTAAAGCTGACGGCCTTTCTCGTGCCATGCTTCGATCAACTCTTTGCTGTCTTGGTAAGAGCTTTCTGGTGTGTCGGTGAGGAACTCTGGCGCGTTGCGATCCATCATTACCTTACCGCAGATCATACGCGTATTGCGTTGCTCTGATGCTTCAAAGAAAGCTTCAACACTTTGCTTGTGCACCGTACCGAATACAAGCGCTGTTGTAGTACCGCACTTCAATAGCTCGTCTAAGAAGAAGTTAGCGATTTTAGACGCATATTTTTTGTCTTCAAATTGACGTTCAGCAGGGAAGGTGTAGTTATTCAACCAGTCTAATAGCTGTTCGCCATACGATGCGATCACTTCAACCTGAGGGAAGTGAATGTGTGTGTCGATCATACCTGGAATGATAAGTTTGCCAGAATAATCAACGACATCCGCATTGTCGTATTTGCCAGTAAGTGCTGAAGCTTCGCCAGTTTCTAGCACTTTACCGTCTTGAATTACGAGTGCGCCATCTTCAAAGTACTCATAAGCTTTCTCGCCGTCGACATCAGGGTCTGACAAGAAATGGAGAATAGATGCGCGATAAAGTTTGATACTCATAGTTTAATCTTTACAGCTATAGTGAAATTTCGATTTTTACGTCGTCGTCAAGGTAGATTTCTTCACAGTTGTGGCCATCACCAGAACGGTCTACAACAAGAAAATCACAGACTTTGTATAGGCCAAGCACAGGGTGATGCCAAGTGTTCTTTCTGTAGTTCACACCTTGGTCTTTGGTTGCTAAGAACAGGTGTAAATTTTCCGGCTTCAAGTCTTCAACCGGATCGCCTACCAATACCAAGTAGTCTTCGCCAGAAAGTGGCTGAAATGATTGAGATCCAAATGGGTGGCGCTCCATCATCTTGATTGGCATTGGCAGCGCACGTGGTTGTGCACGGAAAATATTAATGATCACTTTGTCATCAGCAGGGTTCTCAACTTCAGTCGTAACCAAGTTATGAAAACGCTCTGTGTTGCCATCATTGATCATGATTGGCTTGTTGCCATCGCACTGAACCACTTCACCGAAAGGCGCAAATGCCTCAGCTGTAAGTGGCTTAGGTGTGAGTTTGTAAGTCGCCATGCGCTTAGCTGCCTCGGTACGTAGAGATGCCGTAAGCAGAAACTAGAAGTGGCACGTGGTAGTGCTCTTCAGGCTTCTCGATACGGAAGTCAAAGTTTACGCTTGGGTAGAAACAGGTTTTGCCTTGCTTCTCGAAGTAGCTATCCGTATCGAAAACGATGCGGTAGATGCCTTTTTCACGGTCTTGGCCTTCGAGCCAATCAGTGATGCGGCCATCGCTGTTAGTCACTCCAGAGGCGATCTTTGTCCACTCGCCGTCTACTTGCTTGAAAAGCTCAACTGCGATGTCTGCTGCTGGGCCGCCTAGGTTAGTATCTAGTACATGCGTTGTAATAGGACTTGCCATGGTAAGTTTTCCTACTTTCGTAAATTCTCGTTTGCTTTATAGAAGGCACCATATGCTTTGTTAAAACTGTACTCGCTCTGTCACGTACTTGCGTGTACGCTCCCTTTCTGCGCGCAGTTTTGCCTTGCCTATGGCGCTCCTATTTCAGCACCGTAACCTTGGGTGACAGTGCTTCTTTCAACTTGTTTAATGCTTTCTATCGCAGCACCGAAACTATCTCAGGACAGTGCTTAATTCCTTCGTCGTTCCCGCGCAGGCGAGAACATATCTGTCTAACTTTCGAACTATGCGCTTGGAAGCAACTTATCAATACGAATTGCGGTGATTAGTGCTTGCTGACCCGCTGCATTCTGAAGCTCAGTCTCACGGTCGTTCGGTAGACGTTGCTGAAGAAGTTCGTTCATTTCAGCGGCGCTTTTACCGGTTGCACAGACGATGAAGATAAAGCCAAACTTTTCTTCGTAGTCGGTGTTACCTTGCGCAAGCGCTTCAATCGTCGCGTCATCTGCTTCGTTTACTGAAGACTGTTCACCTGAAGCAAGCTTCTTGGTGTGCGCGTACTTTTCACGAAGACTAGTCACGTCACCAATTTTTGGGTGGCCTTCGAAGGCTTCCAAAAAGTCTGCTTCGCCCATGTTTGCCCAAACGTCTTTCGCCGCTTGATGACACGCTTCGATCGATGCGAAAGGACGTGCTTCAACCATGCCTGCTACCCAGCGTGAGCTGGTGCAGCAGTTTGTGAATGCGAAAGTTGCGTCTTCTGCGTTCAACGCGTTTAGTGCGTCGATTGTGTAAGTTAAATCTGCCATGTTCGTATCAGTCCCTTACTTCGCTTCTGGGTAGCCCCAGAGACGTAAGCGACTGATGCCACCATCTGGGTACATTTTGATGCGAATGTGCGTGAAGTTTGTTTCAGTGTTTTGAACTTCTGCAGTGAAGGTGTGCTCACGGTCTGCGTGAAGCACTGTGCGCGGCATGATTTCAGTCCACTCGATTTGGCTCGCTTCTTTACGACCAGCCGTCAATGCGTCTTGATGTGCATCTTGCTCAAGCATGTCAACGTCAGCAGATTGTTCTGCAGTCAGTACAGCGCCTTCTAGTGAGAAACCGTTAGGGTAGTTGCCTTTAAAGTGGCAAGTGTCTACCAAGATCTTGTTGATGCTGCCTTTTGTCGCAAGCTGAAGAACCAACCAGTCATTGTTGCGATCAACAGTCTCATCGCCAACAGTACGACGACGCTTAGTTTCCCAACCGTCACCCATGTTTACGCCACGCTCTGGCATCACAAGGTTTTGCATGTGGCTGAAGAACATGTCTGAACATACAAGAGGGCGTGCGCCATTTTTGATGTATGCAAGGTCTACTGGCTCGTTTGGTAGGAAGTGTGCAGGATCAACAACGACGTCACCGTATACACGCAAACGTGCAACACCACCGTCTGGATACATGTTGAAGCGAACGTGTGTCCAAACTTGCTCTGAAGATTGGTCAGCTACTTCGATAAGGTTTTCGCTACCTGGCTCAACCGCAGTTTTTGGGATGATTTCAACCCATTCAGTGCTGTCGGTAGGCTCGCCAACGATGATTGCAGCTTCAAGAGAAACGTGTTGTGGCGCGTTACCTAAAAAGTGGTTTGTGTCAGCGTTGATCGCTTTGATCACGCCTTGTGCACCTAGCTTGATGATACACCAGTCGTACATCAAGCCATCGTCTGATGATCCATCAGGAAGGAAACGACGACGGCGAGATTCCCAGCCGTCCATCCACTTACCACGATCTGTAAATTTGTCGTCGATAAATACGCCACGGCCTGGCTTAAGCAGGTTTTCCATTTCTGCGAAAAAGTCGTTACTGCAAGATAGCGTTTGACCGCCAAGACGACGCGAAGCAAGGTCGGTGTAACGTAATTCGAAACGGTTCATTTGCGTATGTGGAAGCATGTTCGTTGTTTCTCTCTATAAATAGGTGCTAGTCAATGTTTGTTGAAGTTGATTCGTCTGCACTTGGCGCATTGTTCTCAGTAGGCAGAGAATCAAGCTTCAAGCGATAACCTTGTTCTTGGTTATCTACCTCACCACCAAGCTCTTGCTTGATGTCTTTCCATGCGAGGCCGCGTCTTACTTCAGTTTGTTTGTCGCTGTTTTGGATGGCGATCAGCTCACCCGCAATCGAAACTGCGACTTCCATTGGCAACTTGCCCGGTACTTCTGCAAGTCCAACAGGGGATTTAATGGTCGCGATTTGCTTTTCGCTATAACCGCGATGCGCTAGGCGTTTTACAAAACGCTCAGCTTTTGTATCTGAACCAATCAAACCAATATGGCGCAATTGGCCGTGATCAAGCGCTGCCATACTTAGTTCGAAATCTAAAGCGTGGTTATGCGTCAAAATCAGAATGTCGGAGCCTGCTGGCAAGCTCGCGATTTCATATTGAGGTTCTTCGCTGACAATTTTGGTGACATTGGCAGGCATGGTTTCTGGAAATAGCTCTGGACGAGGGTCAATCCAAGAAACACGACAAGGCAGGGCGCCAAGAATTTTAATCAACTCTTTTGCGACATGACCTGCGCCAAATAAACCAATATGAAAACGGCATGCGCCAAAGGTCTCAATGAGCACTGTTGCGCTACCACCGCAGCACTGGCCTAAAGAAGCACCAAGCGGAAAGTGGTGAATTTGTTGACTGTCTTCATTGGCTGTTAACAGTTCACGCGCTTTGTTGGTCACCACAAATTCTAAGTGGCCACCACCAATGGTGTCGTAGGTACTGTCAGCTGTAATCACCATCTTGCTGCTGTTATCACGTGGCGTAGAGCCCGTGCAGCCAAGAATAGTCACCAAAGCATAAGCGCTGCCAGAATCCTGACATCGCTTTGCTGCATCGAACCATGTTTGTGAGCGCATATGAGTTACCTAAAGTTCCTTTGTCCTAATGTCGTATTAGGAGTTCGCTATGTGCTTGCGAGTTTCGTTCACCGCATTCAATACACACTCAGGCGTTGCTGGTGCGTTCATTGGCGGGCTGAACTTGTATTCCGCCATGCTTGAAACGGCATCGCGTAGTGCTGACCACGCTGAAATACCCAACATGAACGGAGGCTCACCCACAGCTTTCGAGCGGTAGATAGTCTCTTCTTTGTTTGGAAGTTGTTCCATAAGCTTCACGCGGAAGTCGATTGGTGTATCGCCAACTGCTGGAATCTTGTAGGTCGCTGGGCCGTTTGAAAGTAGGCGGCCGTTGTCGCTCCATACGAGATCTTCCGTGGTCAACCAACCCATGCCTTGAATGTAAGCACCTTCGATCTGACCGATGTCGATCGCAGGGTTAAGTGACGCACCAACGTCTTGTAGGATATCTACGCGTGTGACTTTGTATTCGCCGGTTAGGGTGTCCACAATCACTTCTGACACAGATGCGCCGTTTGCGAAGTAGTAGAACGGACGACCTTTACCTGTGTTGCGATCGTAGTGGATCTTAGGCGTTTGGTAGTGACCGCTTGAGAACAGTGGTACACGCGCCATGTAAGCGTTTTGCGTGAATTCCGCAAATGGTGTCCACACTTCTTCTCCGTCTGCTTTTACTGCAACAACGTGGTTGCTTTCAAAGCGAATCTTGTCTTCGCTTGTACCGTGAAGTTCAGCTGCGTACTTGATCATGCCGGCTTTGATGCGCAAACAAGCGTCGCGTGCTGCCATGCCGTTCAAGTCAGAACCTGAAGATGCAGCCGTTGGAGACGTGTTAGAGACTTTGTCAGTACGTGTTGCTGTGACCTGAATAGTGTCTAGGTCGACTTGGAATTCGTTGGCAACAACTTGTGCAACTTTCACGTACAAGCCTTGGCCCATTTCCGTCCCGCCGTGGTTTACTTGGATCGAACCGTCTGTGTAGACGTGAACCAATGCACCGGCTTGGTTAAGGAACTGAACAGTAAACGAAATACCGAATTTAACAGGAGTCAGCGCCAAGCCTTTTTTCAAGAACGCAGAGTTTGCGTTGAATTGCTTGATCTCTTCGCGGCGCTTCCAGTACTCAGAGCTTTCTTCAAGCTGAGAGATCAATTCTGGAAGTACTTCTTGCTCAACCGTTTGGCCGTAGTGTGTTTCGTTACGTGGGTCGATGCTGCCATCTTCCAAGCGCATTGAATCGTGCTTCACGCCGTAAAGGTTGCGCTTACGAATGGTAAGCGGGTCTTCGCCAAGGTGACGCGCAATGTCGTCCATCATTAGCTCAGCCGTGATCACACCCTGTGGGCCACCGAAACCACGGTAAGCGGTCGCAGATACAGTGTGTGTTTTACAACGGTAACCAGTAATGGTTGCATTGTTTAAGTAGTAGGCGTTGTCGCTGTGGAACATCGCTCGGTCAACGATCGCGTCTGACAAATCAGGCGAGTTACCACATTGGCCTGCCACATTAATAACGGCACCTTGAATAAGGCCTTGTTCGTTGAAACCAACTTTATAATCGTTTTGGAAAGCGTGACGCTTACCCGTCATGATCATGTCATCGCCACGAGACATACGGTATTTCACCGGACGCTTAGTGTGGTGCGCTAGCAATGATGCGATACATGCAAGTGGTGCTGCTTGGGTTTCTTTACCACCGAAGCCACCACCCATGCGGCGTACTTCAACGTTTACTTTGTTGATGCTGATATCAAGCACTTCTGCAACGAGCTTTTGTACTTCAGTCGGGTGCTGGCTAGATGTAAAGACATCCATACCGCCGTCTTCTGTCGGTACAACTGTTGAGATCTGACCTTCTAAGTAGAAGTGCTCTTGGCCTTTTACGTAGAAGTCGGCAGAAATAACATGCTCTGAATCAGAAAGTGCTTTGTCTGCATCACCACGTTGGTGTGAGTGCGTAGGGCGAACGAAGAACTGATCCTTCATTGCTTTATCAACAGTAAGTGTTGGCTCAAGTTCTTTGTATTGAATCTGAGCCAAACCAACAGCCGCTTTCGCTTGTTCGTGTGTTTCAGCCGCAATCGCAAAAATAGGTTGGCCGATGTATTCACACTCGCTTTCAACTAATACTGGATCGCCCGGGAAAACTGGGCCAATGTCTGTATGACCCGGAACATCTTTCACTGTAATAACTTTTACAACACCGGGTGCTTTTTCAACAGCGCTTAAATCCATTGATTTGATAAACGCGTGTGCGTATTGGCTACCACCGACCGCTACGTGCAGCGTGTTTGGCAGTTCTGGCATATCGTCAACATATACGGCAGTACCGGCAACTTGTTTCGCCGCACTTTCGTGCTTCATACTTTCGCCAGTTTTACCCTTTGCAGGACGCATGCGTTTGTTATCTTCTACATCAATCAACTTACGCATTGTTATTCTCCTGCGGGTCGTACGTGTTTACTACATCTTTCGCAGAAAGTGTGGTGGTAAAGATTTGCTCTACACGGCTAACGCTTTCTGGGTTAAGAATCTCTAATGCTGCTTTCTCAAGAAGACCTTGTGTTACCTGAATACGGTAACCTGCCGTTGCACGTACATCGCTGAATGGCTGGAAGTCTTCAGAGGCTTTTTCTCCTGCTTTGCGGAAGGTTTCAACCGTCATTGGTTGGTTGATCAATGCTGCTTCAATTGCTGCACCCGCTTTAGGGATGGCAGCCATGCCACCAAAGCCTGTGCGTACAGCCGTAATTTGGCCACCTTGTACTTTTACTTTGATCGCAAGAAGCACTGCTGAAATATCGTCTTCGATACGCTTAGAGATTTTGTACACTTTCAAGTGCTCACACGCTTCGCGGCGTGGAATACGGATCGCGCGGATGTATTCGCCAGTCTGAAGAAGTGTTTTCTTGTAGTCCAAGTAGAAAGTGTCTAAAGGAATCCAGCGATTGCCATTTGCACCCGCGATTTCGATATCTGCATTTAATGCAATTAATACTGGTGGCGCGTCACCGATTGGTGATGCGTTTGCGATGTTGCCGCCCATGGTTCCGTTGTTACGAACTTGGCGTGCTGCGAAACGCTCTAGTAGCTGAGCGAACTCAGGGAAGTGCGCTTCTAATACTTTTTCGCAATCAGTCAGAGATGCTGCACCACCGATGGTGATGTAGTTAGCGTCTTCACTAATTGTTTTCAAGCTATCGATTTGATTGATTGCAACAAGCTTATTAATGCGACGATTCATTTGCGTCACTTCAAGTGCTAGATCGGTTGCACCGGCAACGATTCGTGCATCAGGATGGTGCGCAAGAATCTCTTTAAGCTCTGATTCGGTGCGAGCACTCCAAGATTGACCTTCTTCATTGGAGGTTTCACCTTTGTTTGAAGGTGATGTGCTAGAAGGTGTCCAAATTTCTGCTTTCACTTTGCCTGGGTATGATTTCATTGACTTCGCTGCGTCAATAATTGGCTTGTAGCCAGTGCAGCGGCAAAGGTTGCCAGAAAGTGCGTCGTAAATTTCGTGAAGTGTAAAAGTCTTATCTGAAGGTGTGTTTTCAAATAAAGCGGTTAAAGACATGATGATGCCAGGAGTACAGAAGCCGCATTGTGATCCATGCTTATCTACCATTGCTTGCTGCGCAGGGTGAAGCTCTGAACCATTAGCTAATGCTTCAACAGTAATAAGGCTTTTTCCGTCAATCTGTGCGAGGAAAGTGATGCATGAGTTGATCGCACGGTAATGCCATTCACCATTGTGCATTTCACCCGCTAGTACTGAACATGCCCCACAGTCACCAGAGCCGCAGCCCTCTTTAGTGCCAGTTAAGGATTGGCGTGTTCTCAGATAGCGAAGAACGGTCATATCAGGCTGGATGTTATGTTCGCTAACTTCCTGACCATTTAAGAAAAAAGTAATCACGTCTTTACCTCAAGTTGCTGTAATGCGAGTAAGACTCGCGCAGCAATAGTTTTAGTTCGTTTGACGCCGTTCGCAAATAATACATATTTGTGAAATCAATAAAGGCGTTTTATGCATAAGTTTCACGAGTGTACATTAAAAAACTGACCGAATGGTAAGTGAAATTTGTAAATTCGTTATTTTTTTTGGCTAAATCCCGAACTAATCAACACTTTGAAGCTGTGATATGGATCAATCAAGTCTCAAAATTGAATCTATATAATTACAAATATAACCAAATGGTCAGCTAATTTTCTGAATTTTATCGAATCTCTTATATCTTTTGTTTATAGATGTTATGCGTTGATTTTGGTTTTTATGTGTTTATATTTTCTGACCGAATAGCCAAGGATGATGTGTTTATAAGGATGTAGTCGGTTGGTAGGAGTTGGCAAGGTACTTGCTTATGAAAATAAAAATTAATTTCAGTGCCGCTGTCTTGACGGTTAGGTAAAACAATGAAACGCATACAATTAAGCGGAATCACCAAGCGCTATCCGGGAACGGTCGCGAACAATAAGGTTTCTCTCAATGTAGAGAAAGGTGAGATCCATGCGCTGCTTGGCGAGAACGGTGCAGGCAAAAGTACGCTGATGAAAATTATTTACGGAGTGGTCAAGCCTGATGAAGGTGAGATGCTCTGGGAAGGAAAACCTGTTTCAGTAAAAGGCGCTTCGCACGCTAGGGAACTTGGAATAGGGATGGTGTTTCAGCATTTCTCTTTATTTGAAACGCTTACCGTGGCTGAAAACATCGCACTCAGTATTCCGAAAGACCAAGTCGGGTCGATGGATGGCTTGAAGCAGCGTATCAGTGAAGTATCTGAACGCTATGGAATGAAGCTCGATCCAGATCGTTATGTTCACACCTTATCTATCGGTGAGCAGCAACGCGTAGAAATTGTTCGCTGCCTACTTCAAGACGTTAAACTACTCATTCTCGACGAACCTACCTCCGTACTGACCCCACAAGAAGTTGAAACTCTCTTTAAGACACTTCAGACATTGAGTGCTGAAGGCTGCAGTATTTTGTTTATCTCACACAAGCTTGATGAAGTGCGTGCTATTTGCACAGGCGCAACGATTTTGCGTGGCGGTGTGGTGACAGGTGACTGTAATCCGCAAGAAACAACAACGGATGAAATTGCGCGTTTGATGGTTGGCGATGACACTCCATTGAATCAGGACTACCAGAAAGCGGTCGGTGGTGATGTATTCCTTCAAGTTACTAACTTGAGTCACCAATCAGACGATCCATTCTCTACTTCACTTAAAAACATCACCATGGATGTGCGCAAAGGTGAGATTCTGGGTATTGCTGGTGTTGCAGGAAATGGGCAAGAAGAACTGCTCGATATGATCGGTGGCGAAGAGCTAGGTGAAGCCTCTGTCATCAAGTTTGAAGATCTGACAGTGGGTAAATTAGGACCTGCCGAACGACGCGCTTTAGGTTTAGGTTTTGTCCCTGAAGAACGTCTAGGACGTGGTGCGGTTCCAGATATGTCCTTGGAAGACAATGGTCTACTCACGGCATATCAAACGGGTGATTTGGTCAATAAAGGTTGGATTAATCGCTCCAAAGTCAAAGAGTTCGCCAACACTATTATCAGTAACTTCAAAGTAAAAACACCGGATGCGCAAGCGCAAGCGAAGTCTTTGTCTGGTGGTAATCTCCAAAAATACATTATCGGTCGTGAGATTCTTCAAAATCCTAAGTTATTAGTGTGTTCGCATCCTACGTGGGGTGTGGATATTGGTGCTGCGATTTTGATTCGCCATGAACTCATCAAATTACGTGATGCCGGTGCTTCGATCCTAGTAGTGTCTGAGGATATCGATGAGTTGTATCAAATCAGTGATCGTATCTGTGCGATTTGTGATGGTGAGTTGTCACCTGTTGCAGCGACAGAGAAGGTTAGCATTAACCAACTTGGTAAATGGATGGCGGGTGACAAGACTCCTGTAGAAGATAACGAGCAAGCGGGAGCGGTCGCATGATCTTTAAATTAGAAAAGCGTCCTTCAGACTCGAAGGCAATGGCCTATTTATCGCCAGTGCTGGCGGTGCTATTAACCTTGATTAGTGGTGCAATCGTATTTGCTTCCTTAGGGCATGATCCACTGGGTTCTCTCTATGTATTCTTCTTACAGCCGCTCGAGGACTTGTACGGTTGGACTGAACTCGGTATCAAAGTTGCGCCACTATTATTGTGTGCAATGGGCTTAATGCTTTGCTTTAAAGCACAGGTATGGAACATCGGTGCAGAAGGGCAGTTTATTCTTGGCGGCCTAGGCGGCGGTTTCTTAGCATTGCAACTGGGTGATGTTGAAAGTTACTGGGTGCTACCGGCTGTACTTCTATTCGGTAGTTTATGTGGTTTGGCGTGGGCAGCGCTGGCGGCGTGGTTAAAAACGCGTTTCTCTGCGAATGAAATTCTAACCACCATTATGCTCAACTATATCGCTTTGTACTTCTTATACTATGGCGTACATGGCCCCTTAAAAGATCCAGACGGATTTAACTTCCCCGAGTCGGCTTTATTCTCTGATTTCGCGATGCTTCCGGTTATTTTCGAAGACTATCGTTTGACGATCTCTATCTTATTCGCTTTGTTTGCCGTGGCCGTCATTTGGACATTTATGTCTCGTGCAATGCTCGGCTTCCAGATTAATGTGCTGGGTCAAGATCCTTCAGCAGCAAGTTTTGCAGGGTTTAAAGATAAAAAGCTTGTTTGGTTGGTGCTGCTAATTTGTGGTGCTTTGGCGGGGCTCGCTGGTGTGTCTGAAGTCACTGGTCCTGTCGGGCAGTTGAATCCATATATTGCACCTGGCTACGGCTATGCTGCGATTATTATTGTGTTCTTGGGCCGTATGCATCCTGGCGGTATTGTGATTGCCAGTATGCTTCTCGCACTCACTTACATGGGCGGTGAAATGGTTCAAATGGACCTGACACTTCCGAAGTCTATTACGGGCTTATTCCAAGGTATGTTGCTGTTTTATCTCTTAGCGTGTGACTTGTTGATCTCATATCGCATCGTTCGAGATCGTCCGGTTCAAACTAAATCATCTAGCAATCAACAAGAAACAGCGCAGGCGTAAGGGGCAGTCGTGGATATTGAATTAATCACTAACATCTTATTTGCGACCATTCGCACAGGTACGCCGCTTATTTTGATCGCATTGGGTGAAATGGTGTGTGAAAAGTCTGGTGTATTGAACTTGGGCCAAGAAGGCATGGTGCTAATGGGCGCAGTGCTTGGTTTTGCTGCCTCAGTGATCACCGGTAATTTGGGCTTGGGTCTTGTGGCATCAGTTATTGCTGGTATGTTTATGTCATTGCTATTTGGTTTCTTAGCGATTTCGCTGGTCGCAAACCAAGTCGCTACGGGTTTAGCCTTAACGATATTTGGTACTGGCTTAAGTGCCTTTATTGGCGCGAGCTACGTTGGGGTAGGCATCGAAGGTATTCAGGCGTGGACGATTCCACTACTGAGCGATATTCCTGTTATCGGCAAAATCTTTTTCTCGCATGACCCGTTGGTTTACCTCAGTTGGGTTCTGTTCGGCTTGGTGTTCTGGGTATTTAAGAGCACGCGTCTTGGCCTCACGATTCGTTCAGTTGGCGAAAATCCAGAAGCGGCTAACGCCATTGGTATGAGTGTATTCAAAGTACGCTACGGCGCAGTCATGTTTGGTGGTGCGATGGCTGGTCTTGCAGGTGGATACTTATCACTCGCTTATACACCTCTTTGGTCTGAAGGTATGTCTGCAGGACGTGGCTGGATTGCACTTGCATTAGTTGTATTTGCAAGCTGGAAAGCAGAAAGAATTATGTTGGGAGCTTATTTGTTTGGTGCGGCGAGCATCATGCATTTGGTTCTTCAAGGACTGGGCTTTGAAGCCTCACCTAATTTGTTAGCAATGCTTCCTTACGTTGCAACAATTCTTGTTTTGGTTGTTCTCGCGAACGATGCAATCAAAGCAAAACTAAGTACGCCTTTGGCGCTGGGTCAACCATATAGACCTCAGCTTTAAAGCGTCACGAGAGTAGCGTTTGATCGCTACTCTCTAGATAAAAAAGAAACTCAGGAGTTAATAATGAAACTAAAAACAATTAGCAAAGTGCTTGCGACGGCAGCACTAGCTGGTGGCATGAGCGTAGCGCAAGCGGAAGACCCAATTAACATCGGCTTCGTTTACGTTGGTCCTACTGGTGATGCGGGCTGGACTTACGCGCATGATGAAGCACGTAAGTATGTTGAAGAGCAACTTGGCGACAAAGTAAAAACAACTTACGTTGAATCTGTGCCAGAAGGCGCGGACGGTGAGCGTGTTATTCGTCAGTTGGCATCAAAAGGCAACGACCTAATCTTCACAACCTCATTCGGTTACATGAACCCAACTCTTAAGGTTGCTAAGAAGTTCCCTAAAGTAGCGTTCGAGCATGCTTCTGGTTACAAGCGTGCAGACAACATGGGTACTTACTTCACGCGTGCGTATCAAGGTCGTTACTTGACTGGTTTGATCGCAGGCAAGATGACTGAATCTAACGTACTTGGCTACGTTGCTTCATTCCCAATCCCAGAAGTAATTCGTGGTATCAACGCATTCACTAAAGGCGCGAAAGAAGTAAACCCAGACGTTCAAGTAAAAGTTGTTTGGGCGAGCACTTGGTACGACCCAGCCAAAGAGCGTGAAGCTGCAGAAACCTTGATCCTTCAAGGTGCAGACGTTCTTACTCAGCACACTGACTCAGCAGCAGTTATTCAAGCAGCTGAAGCGAAAGGTAAGTACGCGATCGGTTATCACTCAGATATGTCTGAGTACGGTGAGAAAGCACACCTTACAGCAGCTATTCACAACTGGGGTCCTCTTTACTTGAAGAAGGCTCAGCAAGTTCTTGATGGTACTTGGAAAGCTGAAGATCTATGGCCTGGTATCGCTGAAGGTACTACAGATCTAGCACCATTGAACGAAGCTATTCCGGCTGATGTTGTTGCGTTGGTTGAAGAGAAAAAAGCGGCCTTGAAAGCGGGCGAAATGCGCGTATTTGATGGTCCTGTTATTAACCAGGCTGGCGAAGAAGTTGTACCAGCTGGTAGCACCATGGATGACGGTGCGCTACTAGGCTTTGGTTTCTACATCGAAGGTGTAGAGGGCAAATTGCCTCAGTCGTAAACCGGGACGTTTAAAGTATCGGGAGCTTTGTTGAGCTTATTGCACAGCAAGCTCCCATTTTCCGGAAAAAGGCACAACTAAAAAGTGCCGTGATGTAATTACTAAGGTAGAAAAATGAAACAACTAAAAACTCTTGCAAGTGCAGCAGCACTTTCTGCAGCGGTAGTCGCTGCTCCAGCTCAAGCAGAACAATTCTGGGCAGACAACAGTGTAACTGTTCTTCACAGTGCTGATTACTTCAATGTAGGTTACAACTTCGGTGCTCCGAATAAGACTCAAGAAATGACTGTGATGACAATTGAGCACGCTTCTGGCCACGATTGGGGTGATGCGTTCTTCTTCGTAGATCGTCTAAACGGTAAAGGTTCAGCTTCTAGCTTCAACGAAACTTACGGTGAACTTTCTCCTCGTTTCAGCCTTAGTAACTTAGCAGGATCAGACTTAAGTGTTGGTCCGATTAAAGATGTACTTCTTGCTACAACTTACGAATTTAGCTCTAACTCAACTGGTTTTAGTCAAGACAATTACCTTTACGGTGTTGGCTTGAGCTGGGATCTTCCAGGATTTGCGTTTTTCGGCACTAACGTTTTCTACGCTGATAATGAAAACAACAAGGATGACGTTCAGTTGACAGTTACTTACGGTGTTCCTTTCGCAGTAGCAGGTGTTGACTTCATGTTCGACGGTTACATCGACTGGTCTTCAGCAGAAGCTGATCACGCGTCTGATTTCCACTTCAACCCACAGCTTCGTGCTGACGTAGGCAAGTTCATGGGTATCACCAAGTCTAAGCTTGAAGTTGGTATCGAATACTCTTACTGGAGCAACAAGTTCGGTGTTAAGAGTGACGAAAACGAGTCTGCAGTTAGCGGCTTGATCAAGTACCACCTATAAGTCGTACTTAAGGTTTGATAAAAACCGTCTTCTTTTTTGCTGCAGTGCCTCAAAGCACTGCAGCATTTTTGAAGCAGGAAGCTTATAAAAAGAACATGAATACAATTAAAAGTCACAAATAAACAAAGTACTAAATTTTTAATTACTTACTTTAGGTAGTTGATCAATTAACTAACCAAAATAATTGATTGTGTGTTTAGCGAGGAAAGTAGCATGACGAATTCAGAAATCATCTATGGCATAGATGATCGACCGCCTGCGCCCGTCGCAGGACTCACCGCCTTGCAGCATGTGCTTGCAAGCTTCGTTGGAATTATCACGCCCACCTTAATTATTGGCGGTGTCTTAGGATTAGGTTCCGAAGTACCTTATCTTATAAGCATGGCACTTATCGTTTCGGGTGTAGGAACGTTTATACAAGCTAGACGCTTTGGCCCAGTAGGTTCGGGCTTGATGGCTCTTCAAGGCACTAGTTTTGCCTTTTTAAGCTCTATCTTAGCGGCTGGATTTATCGCGAAAGGTAAAGGTGGTGGTCCTGATGAGATCTTAAGCTTGATCTTTGGCGTTTGTTTCCTTGGCGCATTTATCGAAATTTTTCTAAGCCAGTTTTTACACAAGCTTAAAGTGTTTGTGACCCCTCTAGTGACAGGCATTGTTATCACCACGATTGGGCTCTATTTAATCAAAGTCGGTATGACGGATCTGGCTGGTGGTTTTAAAGCCCCAGATTTAGGTAGTTTAGAAAACCTAGCCCTTGGCGGTTCAGTGTTGTTGATTATTATCATATTGAATCAAAGTTCTAAGCCGATACTGCGTTCTGGCGCGATTTTCTACGGTTTGATCATCGGTTTTATTGCCGCTTGGTTTATGGGTAAGGTCGATTTTTCTATGCTTGCCGATATGGATTTGGTTGCGATACCAACGCCGTTTAAATATGGGTTTAGCTTTGATGTTGAAGCATTTATTCCTGTAGCTTTCATTTATCTTATTACGGCGATTGAATCTTCTGGTGATTTAACCGCTACATCGATGCTTTCTAAGCTCTCAATTGACGATGATAGCTATCGCCAACGTATCAAGCGTGGCGTACTGGGTGATGGTGTTAATTCTTTGATCGCAGCGACCTTTAATACCTTTCCAAATACCACATTTAGTCAGAATAATGGTGTTATTCAGCTAACGGGCGTTGCAAGCCGATATGTAGCATATTGGGTTGCGGGGATTTTAGTTGTACTTGGCTTATTTCCAATTATAGGTGGAGTATTCCAGCAGTTGCCTAAACCCGTTTTAGGTGGTGCAACTTTGGTAATGTTTGGTACCGTTGCCGCGGCAGGTGTACGTATACTTGCAACGGTAGAGATGGATAGACGCGCGATGCTGATTATGGCGCTTTCATTTGGAATGGGGCTTGGTGTTGCTGCGGTTCCAGATGTGTTGCAAGAAATGCCAAAACTAATTCAAACGATTTTTGGTTCGGCAGTGACAATGGGTGGATTAACAGCCTTAATTCTCAACTCATTGTTACCAAAAGAAATGAAGTAAGTGAGCGTTTAATTTAGCGCCTTGCGAAGGGGACGCACAGCGTTCCTTTCGTTTATAATTTACGGCCAAGTTTGCTTTAAGCAGGTTTGGGGGAACTACCGTCATCAGTGGCGGCTTAATAAGAAACGAACAAGTAGTATTACCATGGATATCGCAGAAGCTCCGCAAAAAACAGGAAAAATTCGTGCACAAAATCGTAAGAATATTCTTGCAGCAGCAGAAGATTCCTTTGTAAAGAATGGCTTTAAGGGCACAAGCATGCAGTCAATTGCTGATGCAGCCGGCCTTCCAAAAGCGAATGTGCTGTACTACTTCAAAAGCAAACAAGCACTCTATCTTGCGGTACTTGATGAAATCATTAATCGTTGGGACGAAACGATTGAAGATATGAGTGAAGGGGATGACCCTGCTGAAGTTTTACGCGCGTATATCTGTGCCAAAGTCGACTTGGCGATTCAGTATCCAAGTGCCTCTAAAATTTTTGCTTTAGAAATCATTCAAGGCGCGCCAAATCTTCAAGAGCACTTGCGCACAAACTTGCGTACTTGGGTACGTGAGAAAAGCAAAATCATTCAATCATGGATTGATCAAGGCAAGATGAAAGCGATTGATCCTGAACATTTGATCTTCATGATTTGGTCAACGACACAGCATTACGCTGACTTTGATGCGCAGATTCTTACTGTGACGAATAAGCTTGAGTACGACGACGAAGACGTACAAAGAATTAAAGAACTGCTTTGCACAGTCATTTTAGGCGGCTGTGGTTTAAACGTATAACGAATATTGGGGTCAGAGTAAAAGTACTCTGACCCCAAGTTCAAGCTGTTCATATTTCATCGGCAGATTAACACGCTGCTCATTGAGCATTCCCTTAGGAAGTCACTGCCATCCTGTTCTATTCACAATAAATAGGAGTGACTTTTCATGTCTAATCCCAAAACGACTTGGATTAAAAATCCGCTTTCCGTATTTACCGCCAATGATGAAGATGCGCGTGGCGGTATTGTTGTTAGTGGCAATAAAATCGTGGAGCTTATTGCCCTCGGTCAAGTACCCCAAACGTCTTATCATGAAGTGTTTGATGCTTCAGAGTCGGTCCTATTACCTGGTCTGATTAATACTCATCATCATCTCTATCAAACGCTTACGCGCGCATTTCCGCCAGCACTTAACAAACGTTTGTTTCCTTGGCTTCAAACCTTGTATCCGGTGTGGGCGAGGCTTCAACCAGAGATGCTAAGTGCTGCGACTGAATTAGGTTTGAGCGAGTTGCTTCTTTCTGGCTGTACTACGGTTTCAGATCATCATTATTTGTTTCCTGAGGCATTAACTGAAGCGATTGATATTCAAGTTCAAGCCGCTTCAAAAGTGGGAACGCGCGTTACCCTGACACGCGGCTCAATGAGTTTAGGGCAAGACGATGGTGGCTTGCCGCCGCAATCGACTGTGCAATCTGACGACGCTATTTTGAAAGATTCTGAACGTTTGATTCGTCAGTATCATGATGCCTCAGAAGGATCTATGGTGAATATCGCGCTGGCGCCATGTTCGCCGTTCTCTGTCACTACTGATTTGATGAAGCAAACAGCCTCTTTGGCGCGCGATCACGGTGTTCGATTACATACCCATTTGGCTGAAACTGAAGATGAAAATAACTTCTGCCTTAAAACATTTGGTATGCGCCCCGTGGACTATTTAGAGTCCGTCAATTGGATGAGTAATGATGTTTGGCTTGCGCATGGCATTCATTTTAATGACGACGAGTTGCATCGCTTAGGTAGGGCGGGTGTGAGCGTTTGCCATTGCCCTTCATCCAATATGGTGCTTGCTTCTGGGATATGCCGAACCCTTGAATTGGAGGAACACGGTTCGCCAGTCGGGCTGGGTGTTGATGGATCTGCATCTAATGATGGCTCAAATATGATCCAAGAAGTACGACAAGCCATGTTAATCAATCGACTGCGTTATGAGGCCGATGAGGTGACGCACTTTGATGCCCTCCGTTGGGCAACGAAAGGTTCAGCGTCTGTTTTAGGACGTTCTGATATTGGAGAGCTCGCAGTTGGAAAGCAAGCGGATATTGCCTTATTCAAATTGGATGAGGCACGATTTTCTGGAAGTCATGATCCTCTTGCTGCACTCCTGTTATGTGGTGCGCACAACGCGAATGCAGTGATGGTCGCTGGTGAGTGGCGAGTATTGGATGGTGGTTTGGTAAGTGGTGATCTATCGGACTTGATATCGAGCCATTCAAGTTTGTCGAAGCGACTTGTTAGTGACTATTAATTGATTTCTTGCGTGAAATCAGAGCAGTGAAGAGTTGGCGCGTCACTACTCTTTGATTGGTTTTAACTGGACTTAATACATTAAAAATGTGTCGTAGTCTCTCGAGATATAGAGTGCCCAAGCGGCTGCGAGCATAGGAAATGCTGCAAAGAAAAGCATGTTGTTCCAAGGGTCTATATACTTAGAGAAGGAGATAACGGTAGACTCTACATGAATTAAAAGTATGAGCCTTTAGGCGAGACGCTTTTTGTAGGCTACTAAAAAGCCAAACTCAAAGATTAGATGGAGCACGGCAACGATCACTAAAAGGTTAGAGCGGAGTGAAGCAAGCTCTTAGAACTTTGCAGATATCTTTGCGACAAGGACGGGGTTGATGATTCTATCAATTGACTAAAGTAAAAAATGATTGAGATCTTTTAAATATTAATGATAATCATTATTATTTAATCATGCGTAGGTAAAAAAGGAAGAGTTTTACATGTTAAATAAAGGGAGTTATAGGAGGTGGCGCCGTTGACTAGTCCAATTGAAATTGGGCTTGACGCAGCGTCTAAATAGTTAGGCAAGAAAATATTCAAAAAGTATCGCGAGTGGCAGTTATGAATCGATCGGTTACTTATATACTTTATGGGTAGTTTTAAAGAGAGAGCATATGATGGCTGATGTAAAGATTGGACTTAGGGATCGTATTTTAATGAATGTAAGTTTAAAGGCGAAACTGCTTTTACCTGCTTGCTTAACTTTGCCCTTGGTCGCATTTGCCCTGTATCAATATAATCAAGCTATTTCTGAGGCAAGCTCAGAGGGGTTAATGTCCACCTTGGAGTTGAGTATGTGGCTGTTCGCTGGTAGTGGCTTCATTATCTTTTTCGCGCATTCTGTTATGTACAATGTTATGCCTTTACTGCAGCATATTATTGGTGTGATGAAAAATATTTTATCGGGCAATACTGATGATCGTATTGGATTTAGTGGCTCGGATGAATTTGGTCAAATCGGCTCATCGGTAGATGCAACTGTCGGTCATCTTTCTACGCTGATTACTTCTGTGAATGAAGCGATTGAGACGCTCACTATTCAGGTTGAAGATATTGATGAACAGTGTCGGTCAAGCACGAGCGAATTGATGCTTCAAAATGATAGTTTGATTCGTAGTTCCGCAGGTATTACTCAAATGGCACAGATTGCTAAAGATGCTTCTGCACGTGCTCAAAGCGCCGATGCCTTAGCCCAAAGTTTGGGAGACAGCATGTCACAGACGGAAACTACTATTGATCAGTTAGTTGCGAAGATGCATGGACTAAGCGGGCGTATGTCAAACTGTTCAGATTCAAGTCATGCCTTACGTGAAACATCTCAAAGTGTGAAAAATGTGTTAAAGGTGATTACTGATATCTCTGAACAAACTAATCTTCTCGCTTTGAATGCTGCGATTGAAGCAGCCCGAGCGGGAGAGGCTGGTCGTGGTTTTGCGGTCGTGGCAGATGAAGTGCGAACGCTTTCAGTGAAAACCCAAGACGCGACGGTTGAGATTCAATCTATGGTCGCTAGCCTAGAAGATACAACTGATCATTTGATGAAAATGATCGACGAAAGCAGCACTGAGACAAACAATGTCAGTGAGCAGTTTGTGGCGACTAAAGAGCAGCTTCAGTCCGTGTTCTTAAATACACAGGAGTTGAAATTGATTAACGCTGATGCAGCGAATGCGGCCACTGAGCAAAGTGCAGCGTCAGATGAATTAGCGCGCGACATTACTGCAACGCAAGATGGCGCTCAAACCTGCGTAAATAGCATGCACACCATTGAGCAGGCAAACGCACGTTTGCGCGAGACTGCAAATAATTTAGCCCAGGGTCTGCGCAAAGGCGCTTAGGGAAGTAAATAAAAGCACGCTTTTGCGTGCTTTTATTTTTGTTCAGTAGTTCTGTATTGCTTGGGCGTTAGCCCTGTTTGTCTCTTAAAAAACTTGGCGAAGTTAGAGTTATCGCTAAAGCCCAATTGATCAGCGATCAGCTCGATGGGTAGTTCGCTAGAAGACAGTTTTTCTTTTGCCGTGAAAAGTCTCACTTCATTTTTTAAGTCTTGATAGGTGTAATCAAGCTCGCCTAGTTTTCTCTTTAGAGTCGCCGCGGACATAAAATTTCGTTCTGCCACCACATCAATGCTGGGAAGGGCGCCTTCTTGTAGAGTGAGAAAATTCCGGACGCGATCGACCAAATCTTGCGGTTTTACTTTTCTTAGCTCCTCTTCGCATTGCGCTAAAGCGGCCTGACAAAGCGCCGTGTTCGCACTTTCAAATGGGGCGTCTAACCATTGGGTAGGGAAGTGCATCGCGCATTGTTTTGCGTTAAACGTGAAACAGCAATAATCCAAAACATGGTGCGGAAAGCCAGCTGGTTCAGGTGCATCGATTTCAATAATGACTTGTCCCTCAAGTGCGCACGAAGCACCAAGAGAGAGATGAACACTCTGTGCCATGCTAACCATCGTACTTAAATCAAAGAAACGTTGTACGTCTGGTGAATGCCCCATACCTTTCAAATCAGTAATTAGCGTCAAAGATACATGTTCTTCTCCGATGACGATTTTCGGGTATTGCGCAGCAAGCCTAGTGTTGTAGTACTTCGTTAATAAAGACAATCCCGCGCGTAAGGATGCGGATGTTTGAATTGCAACACCCAAAGCTCCGTGGCTTGATGGGCGCACCTGCAAACCATAGTAGACGGCATCAGCAATGGGCTGTTTCAGTTTTGCGTAGAGATTTTGCCCAACGCGATTGACGATAAAGTTGCTGACGAGTTCGGGGGGCTGAATGAAATCTGCGGCACTGAGTTCGCTGCCTTCTAAAAGTTCAGAAGGTTGAATGCCTCGGCTCAATGCGAAATCGCGAACAACAGGCAAGTAGTCGCCCGATGCAAGTGTAAGTCCGACGTTATTGTTATTCATATCAATGCGACATTCCCTACATATGAAATGAGCTCAAATGACTTTTTTTTGAAACCTTATCACCTATTGTCAAAGGCTTCAAAAGCGCACTATAGCTTTAACGCAATAATGACTGTTCCATAGTTGGAAAGTCGCAGGTTTAGGTTGTCGTTAAAGATGGCCTGATAATGATTACGCAGCTTAAGGTGAAAGTGATGACAAATACGACCGCTTCCAACAAGACGCCTTTGGATGTCCGTCCTCGTCATATGGAGTTCCCATATGCAGACATGTCGACGCGGGACTTCTTTGATAATAATTGTTTAAAAAGTGCTTATATTGCTGCGATGTCAGCGACCTTTCCAGATGGAGAAGCGGAGTTTATTAAGTCTGTGCGGCCTTATCGTAATGATACGAAAGACCCCAATTTAAAAGAACAAATTAAGGGGTTTATTGGACAAGAGGCACATCACAGCTTGCAACATAAGCGCTTCAATGAACAGTTGCGTGACAAAGGCTATGACGTCCCGCGCTTAGAAAAGGTCTTTTTGAAGGACTTAGAATGGTCGATCAAACGTCGCTCAGATAAACAGCGTTTGGCATTTACTGTGTGTGTTGAACACTTAACGGCAGTGTTTGCCTGTGACTATTTGAATCATAGAGAGCACTGGGCTGGCATGGAAGAGAGCATCGACCAATTGATGCATTGGCATGCAGTGGAAGAGATTGAGCATAAAAGCGTCGCGTTTGATTTGTATATGGAAATTTTTGGAGATCGTCGCTTATTGAAAAAGTCGATGTGTATTGCTTTGATTCTGTTGCCATATCGCTTCATGAAATACCAAGCGCGTTTACTGTGGTGGGCGAAGCGCATGCCACGCTGGTCTGAAGTAAAAGGGTTTTGGAAGTTTATGTACGGTAAACAAGGCATGACACGCCGCATGGCACCGCATTTGAAAGACTTTTTTAGAGATGATTTTCATCCATGGGATCAGGACGATTCTCATTTCGTCGATGAATGGAAAGAGTCTGTCTATAACCCGGATTATGATTTAAAGGCTAAGGCGGCTTAAGTATCAAAAAGCGCATGATCAACATGCGCTTTTTTCTTTTTAAAGTGCGTACTGGTCTCCCCAATATAAAGCTAATCGAGCAAAGTCTTGTGCATTTTGTGTCGTTTGATCATCGATATACTCAACGCGAAGCATGAGGCCCTCTTGTATTGAGTAGCTATAAGAGAGGCTTGCTCTCGATGACGTATGATCCGCGTGTTGCAATCCAGCTTGCTCGCCGAGAATCGGAGCGCCAGGGCCGCTGAGTCCGTTATCGGTTGATAATTCTTCATAGCCAATCGACAAGTTGTGTTTCTGATATTGAATCGATACGTTTATGTTGCCACCACGCATACTTGCATCAAGGCTCGACACTCTTGTTGCATCAGATAACTCTCCATCACTGTGTCTCTGTAACGCGGAGATTTCTAGTTGATACGAAAGCTCCGAAGACTGCTGCCATTTAATGATGCTTTCAAGGCCATAAAGGGTCTCATTACCTGTAAAAAGAGTCGGTGTTCGAACTGTGCCTGATGAGTGAATGTGGTCATCGGGAATATTATCTCTGCGACGTTTTACATCTGTGAAAAGACCCCATATACCAACAGTAGCTTGTAGTCGTTCAACGGTATGTTGGTAACGTGCAAACAGATCAAATGCAGGCTGATCGCTGTGATCGCTTCCTGGGTAATTCTCTCCATCCCAAATTTCAATGCCATAAGTACTTAAGCCCTGCGCTCCATGCCAGTTCATGAATTGTGCGCGGAGACCGATATTAGAGTATGTGCCTTCCAATGCGGTGAGAGCTGAAAGTGTTGGCTCAGTGAACGCCCGTTCATTAGGATGCTGGCCATTTTGTAGCGAAAAAGCGCCTTTCATTTTACCTGCTTCTAATTTGATATGTCCTGAAGTATGTGTCCAATGATAACCAAAGAAGGCTTGTTCGATTTCAGTTTCCACATCGCTTGAATGTTCATGAGCGCCAAGCTCTGTGTTTGTGAAAAAACCTGATTCATTAGCCCAAACAAAACCCAGTGTTGCGTCGTTGAGGCTCAAACCTTCTTCACTGGCGTGCATGGCTTCATTGCGGAGTATACCCGGGATATTCCAGTCATCGTTCTGAATATGATCTTGTGTTTGCCACGAAGCATAAATGCTTGAAGTGAGCGTTGCCTGTGGCATGTAGAGAAAGTCACCATGCGCATTGGCATTCATTGCCAAAAGCCCGTTAAGCGCACACGATAGCGTAATGCATATTGCCTGTTTTTTAGTGTCTATCATGTTAATTCCATGGGTTGCTAAAGCGTGGATCGCTTACGAAGCTGTTGTCAGTCAAGCTTTGGAGGAAGGCAATCACATCATTTTTGTCTTGCTCGGACATGTTAAAACCCGTCACAAAACTACTTTTGAAAGGGTTGAGTCTTCCATCTCCAGCATGAGGACCAGTTGTGATTAAACGTCCGCCGGCTGCATAGATTTCGAGGACTTCTCCTAATGTTGCCGCGCTACCATCATGTAAGTAGGGGGCAGTGAGAGCGACATTTCTTAGAGAAGGTGCGCGAAATTTTCCCATGTCGGACGGATCAGCTGTGATTTCAAATAGTCCTGTGTTGTCGTGCGGATAATCGCCCGTACCACCAATGTTGAATAATCCAGTATTGTGAAAGGGACGATTCACGAAGCTCATACTTCGATCCATCGTGGAGTCGCTGAGATGATAGCCGCCGTGGCAGTGGAAACACTCAAGCTCTTCGCTAAAGAACAATTGTCTGCCTCGATGTGCAGCAGCGCTTAGAGCAGTGGCATCGCCTTGTTCGAAGCGATCAAACGCTGAGTTGAAAGACACCATACCTCGAACAAAGCTCACGATCGCATCGCGAATGGTATTAAATGCGATAGGATCACCGAGCTCGGGATAGGCATCGTTAAACAAACTTTGGTAACGCGCCTCGTTTCGGATTCTATCAAGTACTTCTTCTTTGTTGCTGTCATCAATGCCATGCTCAATCGGATTCTCACCGAATAATGGCACAAGGGCCTGTTCTTCTAGGGTAATTAAGGCTGAGTTGGCCCAAGTTTGTGTTGCGTTATAAGCTACGTTCATTAAGCCCTGAGAGTTACGCGCTAAGAGTTCTCCAGTAGAACCTGTTGGCAATGCAATGCCATCACTAAAACCATGTTCTTGGATATGGCAGGACGCGCATGCTTGAGTGCCATTGCCTGAGAGGCGCGTATCGTAAAAAAGATGGCGGCCTAACTGGAACTTTTCTTCGCTCATTTGATTCGCGATGGGCTCGACAGGTAGGGGATATCTCTCTGGCAGATTCCATTCAAAACTTGTTTGGCTTGCATTGTGTGAGGTGTCGACAAAGTCACTTGAGCTACTGCTACATCCAGCCAGAGAAAGCATGAATATTGCGAAAAAGAGGCGCTTATTAAGCGCCTCTCTACAGACTAATAGCCGAAACATATTAACGAACACTAAAGACGGTTTGTGTGACGCTGCTATGCTCTGAGCCGATCGCGACATCTAGACCGAGTGCTTCAAATATTGATGCGCATTCTGGATCGGTCGCGCCTGACATGCACCCTGGCGCTCCATCTAGATCTTGAGTCAGATCTGAATTGCTCACTAGGTTGTCGAAGTTCAGTACGATTTGTTGGCTGCTTGGATCGAAGTTTGTTAAGGCTATTTGAGGGCGATTCGGACGCGCACATGTCACGGTTTCACCGAGTTGAGGATCTCCAGAACAATTGGTGCTCCCGAGATGAAAGTTCCATGAAGAAGCTGAAAAGCCAAGGTCGCTTGGTCGAATGATTCCGCCGACTGGTGCTACGTCGAGTCGCGCAAACTTGTAACCATTTTGCCAATTCCAATGCATGCTCGTCTGATCTAATGGTGCTACGGCCGTTGCTCTATCTGCGTGATTCAATTCAGAGGGAATGCCAAGTGAAAAGGTAATGCCTGTGAACGCGACATTGGCTGGAGCGCTCACGATTCCTTCAACCTGAGTGTTTGTATTTTTCGTAGCGCCCGAACAGCTCGTATCTTTGTTCATGAAATCGAGCAAGCCCACGTTCTCGTGGTTCCAAGAGTTGTCTTCTAAGTCCAGTGCATACTCATTACTCTGATCATCTGTAAGTCTGATGTCATGCACATAGAATCTAAACTCTCTGATATCAGCATTGGTATTGTTTGTGCCTAGGCCTGTCAGTTGTGTATCGCAATCAATTGATACGTTATTGGCTTCTGCTGCAAATGCGATGGAAACATCTTGTTCTTGTAGGGCGTTGACGTTAGTAGAGCCGCCTGATGAGCAGGCAGCCAAAAGGGCGCATGTTGAGATAGCAGTAAAGTGTGAAAGTTTCATGATGCTCTTGTCCTAATAAAATGAATAAATATTGGCTTTAGGTGGAGCACAGGTCTGAATCTAGAGGATGTCTTCATCAAGCATCAAGCACAATGTATGCACGCGCATGCTTAGAAAAATAAGCAGGCTGACACTGGCTTAGCAATGAAGTTAAATCTAATTGTTGATGACTGTGCTCAAGAGAGCGTCATAGGAGGGGCGCGCGCGCGTTGAAAACTTGTTTTACGCGAAATCGCATTAATTGATCCTGAGCGGATGAAGTCTTGAGTAGGCGAGAATTGCGTGTGCGACAAGTTGCTCGCCAAATGGGCTAGGGCACCTGCCGAAAAGCTACATTGTTCATCTGCGTCGTGAACATTGTGGTTCTGTTCAGAATCACTATCTGTAATAAATACTTGTTTAATGCCTGCGTCGGCCGTACACAAGCTAACCCATGAACCATTTTCCGACAGTGAACCTGCCATTGTGCCTGTCGCGAATAAGGCTTTTTGCATAAACAGCAAAAGCACTGTCAGCACAACTTTGTACTGAAAATCGCTCTGGCGCATGGTGTTAAGGGAGAACTTCATTTTTATAGTTTTTTAAACTTAGTTCAATCTGGGTTCAAACAGACTAACGTGAAATGAAATGCGAATGCAAAATAAAAAAGTAGGAAGGCCGACATTGTCTACTGAATGTTAGGAGGCTCAATGTCGGTTTATTGGTGCATTACTTATCGAATGCGCCGAGTTCTTCAAGCTTGTCAGTAATCGCCGCAGACTCTGGACGATTTGCGATAAGTTCTTCTTTTGTTAAGCCATCTAATTCATGCGGGAATACCAGCCACTCATCGCTCTCATATAAGAAGTAATCTGGGATGCGATTAGTCTTGTTGTTCTTAGGCTTGTAGTAGGGGGTCGCAACTTTAATAGTTGGAGTGTTCTTTTTACAGCGAGCAGTAAGATCAACAATAGTTTGATCAATACTCAGACCGCTGTCGTGTACATCGTCAACAATTAACAGGTTCTGGTGGCTTTCAACGCGATTAATGAGATACGTTAAACCGTGCACTTTTACTTGTTTAGCGCGTTCGCCAATGGCCGTATAGCTCGAAGTACGAATAGCAATGTGGTCGCATTTGACGCCAAGCACTTCAAACATTTCTTGAACAGCGATGCCTACTGGAGCACCACCACGCCATACGCCTACGATGTAGTCAGGGCGGAAGCCACTTTCATAAATTTGAATTGCTAGCTTGAATGAGTCTTCAAGAAGTTGCTGGGCGCTGATAAAAGTTTTTTCCATTGTTCGTACCAAATACAAGTAATAAGTAATCGGCGCGAACTATAGCCAAAAAAGGATTAACTTTCATTAGAAATAAAAAAGGTCGGGTATTCCCCGACCTTATAGTACTGATCTAATGTCGCACTTAGTTAGTGCTGAGAATAACTGAATCGATCAAATGGATCGTACCATTGCTCGCTTTAATATCAGTTTCGATTACTTTAGCGCCTTCAATCAGCAAATCACCATTTGAAATTTCTACTGACACTGATGAACCTTCTCGAAGTGTTGCAACGTCAGAGCCATTAGCTGCGTATGCTGCCAATGCACTGACCTCTGAACCCAAAACGTGCTGCAGCAAAATATCTTGCAAACCTTCGACGGCACCAATGTTATTTTCATCGAAACCTGCTGCCGCGAATGCTGCATCAGTAGGAGCAAATACAGTGAATGTACCCGCACCAGATAGAGTACCAGCTAGATCAGCTGCAGTAACAGCAGCTAGCAAAGTTGTTAGATCGGCATTCATAGACGCGCCAGCTGCCGCTGTAACAATTGCAGCAATACTGTCTGTCTCGTCTGATGTATCTATCGCAAGTTCTGGTGGAAGAAGAACTTTATCGATAACGTGGACAACACCATTCGTTGCTAGGTTATTAGCTGATGTAACTGCAGCGTTGTTTACGTATAGCGTTGACCCGGTTAGGGAGAGTGAAATTTGAGTGTCTGTTAAGGCTGTATCTGCCATCGGCATGCCACCAGACACGAGGCTTGTTGCTGCTTCAGAAGGAACGAAACCAGGAACTACGTGATAGTTAAGAACGCGTGTTAGTAGGTCGTCAGGGATTGCGTCAACATCTGCAAAGCCGTTAGCGCTAAGGAAATCAGCAAACGCTGCATCGGTAGGTGCGAATACGGTTAACGTAGCATCTGCATCAGTTAGAGCATCTGCCACAGACATTTCAGCACTGCCAACTGCTGCGACTAAAGAAGCCAGGCCAGCTGTCCCAGCTAATGTCGCAATGTTTTCAGTAGGAAGAGTCATTGGAACCATGACTGCATCAATTTCATGGATGATGCCGTTAGATGCGTTGATGTCTGTGTCGATCACTTGTGCGTTCTCAACGAATAGATCGTCTCCGCTAAGACTTACATCGATGTCCTCGCCTAGAAGAGAAGTTACTGAACCTCCTGCTGCTGCGACTGCTGCCTCGGCGTTAATTTCTGAACCGACAACGTGGTATTTGAGAACACTATATAAGGTAGAAAGTGGGATGTCGCTGAGTTCGTCCCAGCTCATGTTGCTGTCAAGTAGCGCAGTGAACGCGTCATTATTTGGCGCAAACACTGTAAGTTCGGCTGAATCGTCATCCAATGTGCCTGCAAGACCGGCATCAGTGACGGCTGTCGCAAGACTTGAGAAGTTAGGTGTAGAAGACGCAATGTCTGTGATCGATGGTGTTGCAGCAGGGCTGTCATCACTGTCACTACATGCAGAAATGAATGGGATTGCACCCAGAATCATTAAAGGCGCCCAGCGCTTCACGTTGGTGCCAAAGCTAATCATGCTCATGGTAAATTCCTTAAATTGTTCGGAGACGCGAAGCGAACTCCCTTGACTAAAATTGTTCTTATCTTTCACAACTTGATAAAAAACTTCGATTTTTATGAGCGCTCGGGTCGGGTTACGGGGGGGCGTTTAACAATGGATCACATTTGTTCGGAAAATTCGTTGCAAATCATTTTTTTTGTCAGATCGCCCTCAAATGAGGTGATTTGCATGAAAAATAGTCATCTAAGTAGAATCTAACTGCGTAGCAAAATTTGGTCTAAAGCAAGTGGCTGACAATGAAGCGCAGATACTTGAATCGAAAACGATATAAAACGCAATCGAAATAAAAGGGGTGACTATGAATATTTCTCGTGGGTTGGTCGGGGCTGCTGCGGTAGCTGTTTCAATAGGTGCTAGTGTTGCTGTGGCTGATGGGCACGGTATGAAGCACGCCGGTAAAAATGTTGATTTTGAGTTGAATGGCACAGCGTATGAAAGCTACTTTGTTGTAGGCGATAATAAAGATGCACCGTTAGTTTATTTGATTCACGACTGGGATGGCCTAACTGAATACGAAGTTAAGCGTAGCGAAATGCTGCACGAACTTGGCTACTCAGTATTTGCTGTCGATTTATTTGGTAAAGGCGTGCGTCCAACGGAAGCGGCTGATAAAAAACAGCATACTGGTGAGCTATACAAAGATCGCGAGAAAATGCGCGCAATCATGCAAGCAGGTTTAGCTAAAGCAAAAGAGCTTGGTGCTGATACGAGTAATGCCGTTGCGATGGGCTACTGTTTCGGTGGCGCAGCCGTGTTAGAACTGGCGAGATCAGGTACCGAACTAAAAGGATTTGCTAGCTTTCACGGTGGTTTGACGACCCCAGAAGGGCAAGGCTACAGCAATACAAAGGGCTCAGTTCTTGTGATGCATGGTACGGCAGACTCGATTATTCCAATGTCAGATTTCGCGAATCTAGCGGATGAGCTTGAGGCTGCGAAGGTGGATCATGAAATGGTGACTTATGGCGGCGCGCCTCATGCCTTCACTGTATTTGGTTCGGAAAAGTATCAAGAAAGAGCGGATATCCAAAGCTGGACGCTATTCACTGATTTCCTCAAAATGGAAACGATGTAGTTTTATAGTCTAGGTACGATTCGTTACAGCCCTGCTTTGATAGTCTCAAGGTGGGGCTTTTTATTATTTGAATAATAAACATGCCTTTTGCTGCAGCATTAGGGTTCGTCTTTGGAAACCTGTCGTAGCTATGTTAGGGTTAAAAGACAGAATAACAATCAAATACAAATCAATCGAAAGGGGTCAAAATGAAGAAGTCTCTTGTCGCTGCGCTTTCTGCTGCAGCTTTGCTTTCAGCTTGTGGTGGTAACAACTCTGAAGAAACTAATTCTGTTCAAGAATCGGCATCAGCATCATCAGCTAATGAATGCGGATCAGTGACTATTGCTGAGATGAACTGGAACTCTGCTGCGTTGATGGCGCATGTAGATAGTTACATTCTCAAGAATGGTTACGGGTGCGATACGCAACTTGTGGCGGGTGACACAATGCCAACAGGCACATCAATGATCGAGAAAGGTGAGCCAGATATTGCACCAGAGCTTTGGAGTAATGGTCTGCGCGAACCTCTCGACAAAGGTGTTGCAGAAGGTCGATTAAAGTATGCGGGCAATTCTTTGTCTGACGGTGGTGAAGAAGGTTTTTGGGTGCCGAAGTTCATGGTTGACCAAGATCCTAGCCTTGCAACAATCGCAGGCGTGAAAGCGAATGCTGCATTGTTTAAACACCCAGAAGATCCAAGCGCAGCGATGTTCATGGGTTGCCCAGCTGGCTGGAACTGTCAAATCTCGGGTGAAAACTTGTTCAAAGCGCTTGATTTAGAAAGCGCAGGATTCAAAGTGGTTGATCCAGGTTCTGGCGCGGCATTATCAGGGGCGATTGCAAAAGCTTACGAGCGTCAGGAAGCTTGGTTCGGTTATTACTGGGCGCCAACTGCTGTACTTGGTAAGTACGATATGGTGAAAGTAGATTTCGGTTCTGGTGTAGACGTTGATCACTACAAAGCTTGTATCACACAAGCAGAATGTGCAGAACCAAAACCGACGATGTACCCACCTGCAGCTGTTCAATCTGTCACGACATCAGGTTTCGCTGAACGCGCTCCAGAAGCTTTTGAGTATGTTGCAAAGCGTGCGTTTACCAACGCAAAAATGAACAAGCTATTGGCTTGGATGGAAGACAATCAAGCCGACGGTGCAACAGCCGCAGAGCACTTCCTTATTTCTGACACGGCAACATGGACTGCATGGGTTGCGCCAGAAATCGCTGAGAAAGTAAAAGCGACACTGATTAATAAGTAAGTACCCCGAAGCCGCTTTTAATAGCGGCTTTTTTATTTCCCTTTATTTCGAGGTTTATATGTCTTTTTGGACGGAGTTTCCTGAACTGAGCCGTGAAACGATGGTTGAGTTGAGGAAATCCCTCGATCAAGGTTATCGAAGTTTTTCACGTGAATATGGTGAGAGTATCGAGGCCTTTTTCGAACCCCTTCTTCAGTTTCTAATTTGGTTTGAGAAATTATTGTTAGCAACCCCATGGCCGATTGTGATTGCGGTAATTGTTGCTATTTGTCATTTAGCTGCACGCTCGTGGAAATTGTCACTTGCTGTTGCACTTGCACTATACGGGATCGGCTTGTTTGGTATGTGGGAAGACACCATGAGTACCTTAAGCATTATCACCGTCAGTACTTTGTTATCGATCATTATTGGTATTCCTATTGGTATCGCGATGGCGCGTTCTGATCGTATTCAATCGGTTTTCACACCGATACTTGATGTCATGCAAACAATGCCGGCATTCGTGTACTTGATCCCAGTGGTGATGCTACTCGGCATCGGTAAAATCCCCGGAATGATCGCCGTTATTATTTATGCCATTCCTCCTGTTATTCGCTTAACAAACTTGGGTATTCGTCTCGTAGATAAAGAAGTATTAGAAGCAGCAGACGCCTTTGGCACGACCTCGTATCAAAAGCTATTTCAGGTTCAGCTTCCTCTAGCGATGCCAAATATCATGGCCGGAGTAAATCAAACTATTATGATGGCGCTGGCAATGGTCGTGATAGCATCAATGATTGGTGTTGCAGGCTTAGGGCAGCAGGTCTTGCGTTCGATTAACAACCAGTTCTTTGCTTTGGGCTTATTTAACGGTATCGCGATCGTGGTGCTGGCAATCATCTTTGATCGGGTATCTCAAGCGTATGCGAAACGCTCTCAAGCACATCTTGGGGGGCAGCAATGAACATGAGTGATACCTTCATTGAAATTAAATCGCTCTACAAGCTTTTCGGTGATCAAGCTGAAAAACATATGGATCTTGTTTTACAGGGGAAAACCAAAGCAGAGATTCTTGAAAAAACTGGACATACGCTTGGTCTTAAAGACATTAACATGGAGATCAAACGGGGTGAGATCTTCGTAATTATGGGGCTTTCTGGTTCTGGAAAGTCGACCTTAATTCGTCACTTTAACCGTCTGATTGAACCGAGTGCAGGGCAGATCATGTTTGATGGTGACGACGTGATGAAGCTTGATGCGAAACAGCTTCAGGAATTTCGTCGAACACGCATGTCGATGGTGTTTCAGCACTTTGGTTTGTTACCCCATAATTCGGTGATCGATAACGTCGCCTTTGGTTTGAAAACACAGGGCGTTGCGAAAGCTGAGCGACTACAGAAGGCTAAACAATGGTTAGCTGACGTCGGTTTAGAAGGGTATGAGGGACTATACCCATCACAGCTTTCAGGCGGTCAGCAGCAACGTGTTGGTCTAGCGCGAGCTTTGTGCACCGACCCAGATGTATTGTTGATGGACGAGGCTTTTTCTGCATTGGACCCTCTGATTAGAAGCGAGATGCAGGATCAATTGATTCATCTGCAAGAAAAACTCCACAAGACAATCGTTTTTATTACCCATGATTTGGACGAAGCCTTGCGTGTTGGTGATCGAATCGCGATTCTCAAAGATGGTGAGCTGGTTCAAGTCGGCGAGCCTAGTGAAATTCTTCTGCAACCCGCTGACGCCTATGTAGAAGCGTTTGTGCAAGACGTGAATCGAGCACGTGCTCTGACTGTTGAAAACGTGATGAAATCGCCAATGAATCGTATTACTGCAACTACGATCGGCGAGGCCTTAGAGCAAATGCGTAATATGCCGAAAGACTATGCCTACGTTGAATCGGATGATGGCTTTGAGGGAACTGTTCTGCAAGAGACCTTGGAGCAAGCTGTTGATAGCGAAGACGTATGTAGTTCAGAGCCTCTGACTGACGAGTACTTTGAAGAAACGGTTGAGATCTCACCTGACTCTCTTCTAGAAGAAGTTATTCCTGAAACACTCGACACTAGTCACCCTTTAGCTGTAGTCAGTGAGGAGGGAGAGCTTGAAGGTGTCTTGTCGAGAAAACGTTTAGCGAAAATTTTAGGTAGATAAACGCGTAGTCGAAAACTTGGACTAAACTCAGCTCAGTTTTAGTCCAAGCGAGGCCCGACGTTGATTACGGAAGAACAACAAGACGATGCGATATTCGAGTTATCTGCCGACTTGCGCGAAGTGGGTAAACAGATACTCAAGCTGCTGAGAAAAGGCGCTGTTGATGTGCCGCTCTTTCCCAAAATCGCAACGGACGTTATGCGTCTCGCAAAGTCTCCAGACACTGACGCAGCGACCTTAGCGGACTTAATTCAACGCCACACTACGCTGGCGGGGCACGTCATCCGTGTTGCTAATTCACCACTTTATACACCAAATGCTTCAATGGTCTCATTGCAGCAAGCCATCGCGCGCTTGGGTCTAAACGCGATATGCGAAATATCTTAGGGGATCGCCTTAAACGCGAAGCTTTTTAATGCACCAAAATTTGAAGATCGACTTGTTGCCATTTCACAGCACGGTTTTTGTTGCGCTATTTGGGCGAAAGAGCTGGCGCGAGCGCTTCAAGAGAGTGTTGAAACAGCATTTTTATGCGGCCTTTTGCATGGCATAGGTAGACCCGCATTTTTGCAATTCTATTCAGACATGAGCTCCGCCGAACAGCTCAAATTGACGCCAGCTCAGGTATTGGAATTAGAGGACGTGTTTCATCCTCTATTCGGACAAGAGATTAATAAAGCGTGGGAGATACCAGAGGCAGTGTGTGATGTTGCGCTATTTAGTCAGACGCCTTCTCAATCAGAAAAGTATCAAACCCAATGTGCATTGGTACAGGCTGCATCGTTGCTCGCCAAAGCGAGTTTAGAAGATCAAGATTTAGAACCTTTAAAAGCAAAAGCCATTTTTTCAACGCTAAATTTATACACCGATGCGCTCAACGATGTCTTGAGTAAACGTGATCACATCGTCTCAACAGTGAGGGCTAAGCAGCAATGAAGAGCTTTCATGTTGTCGTTATTGGTAGTGGCCCAGCTGGGCAGAAAGCAGCGGTTCAAGCAGCAAAAGCCGATCAGTCGGTTGCTATTATCGAACAGGACAAATTCTTAGGTGGCGCATGTGTTCATCGAGGCACTATTCCAAGTAAAACTCTGAGGGAAAATGCCTTACGTGTGAAAAAGATGCGTGAAAACGCGACGCTTTGTAATTTCGAGGTCGCTGAAGACACCGAAATGGCTACTTTGATCGACCGTCTAAATGCTGTCGTTCAATCGCATGATACCTTCATGGTGAATCAAATAGAGCGAAATATGATTACGCGTCTGCATGGGCGCGCTCATTTCGTTGATGCCAACACGCTTAGTCTTGAATCACCGAATGGGTCTACCGAATTAATTGAAGCGCAAACCTTTGTCATTGCCTCGGGTTCTGTTCCGCGTCATCCTGAAAATATCCCCGTTGATCATGAGAATATCCTAGATAGCGACTCAATTCTGAGCATGTTGTACTTGCCTCCAAGTTTGATCGTTTTGGGTGGTGGTGTCATTGCCAGCGAGTATGCCTCGATATTTCAGGCACTCGGAGTCAAGGCGATGATGATTGATCGTTATGAGCGCCCACTTGGCTTTATGGACGAAGATCTTATTGAGCGTTTTATGGGTACTTTTGCCGAAATGAGTGGCAAATGGGTGGGTGAGACGGAAGTTAGCTCTGTCGCTTGGAACGGTGTTTCTGAAGTAGTTGTCTCATGTGCTAATGGGAAAGAATATCGCAGCTCAAAGCTACTTGTGGCAGCAGGCCGTGTTGCCAATGTATCAGGCTTGAGTCTTGATAAAGCAGGCGTGGTGTTGACCAATCAAGGGCATATTCAGGTAGACAACGAGTTACGAAGTAGTGTTTCCAATATATACGCGGCTGGTGATGTAATTGGCCCGCCATCTTTGGCTTCGGCTTCGATGGAGCAGGGGCGCCGTGCAAGTCGAAATGCCTTAGGTATTAGCGTTGGTAAAATGGCAGATTTCATTCCAGCAGGTATTTACTCCATTCCTGAAATTTCAGGCATTGGGCTCACTGAACAACAGGCTAGAGCCAAGGGTGATGTCATTGTCGGTGTTGCCAAATTTGAAGAGATTTCTCGAGGTCAGATCAGTGGTATAGAAGATGGTTTGTTGAAAATCATTTGCGATGAACAAGGGAAGAAAATCTTGGGTGTTCAGATAGTTGGTGAAGGGGCTACGGAACTCGTTCATATTGGTCAGATGGCGATGCTATCCGACAGCCCTGTTGATATTTTTGTAGAGAATATTTTTAACTATCCAACACTCGCAGAAGCCTATCGTGTTGCAGCTCTATCGGTGTTAGGGCAAAGGTAAACGGATATGAATATAGATTGGGGTCAGAGTTTTTTCACTCTGATCCCAATCCAAGAGCGGATTATTGGCTCAATACAGCTTCAAGAAATTCTTGACCAGCTTGCGTGTGAACGGTACTGCTTGGGTGGAAACCATCAGAGAAAACAAATGCTGAGCAATCAGCAAGTGCGGGTACTGATTCAACACAAGGAGTTGTTGTGTTCAAACCGGCTTCTTCACCTTCTTCAATTGTACGATCTAAGAAGTCTTGTAGTGAGTATTCAATAATATCAATACCTGTTGCTGCTTCAATATTGCGAACTGATTTACGAAGTTTACGATTGAAACGATCCACAAGACTTGACACTTTTTCTGGGTACTCAAGAGCACGACGTTCGTTTTGGGGATTACCTGATGCTACAGCTGCTTGATACAGGTCGTTAACATTTGCTCTAAGAAGAGGTGTTTTGCTGATATCTGGAGCGTCTGCTACCGCGATAGCTGTTGCGCCAGTCGCGATCAAGGTTTGGATTTGATTACTGATTACATCTACTGCTGCGTCAACGCGATCCTTAGATCCTTTGCGAGCTGCCTGACGTTCTGCACCTGGAGCTGTAAATACGCCTTGTGCACGAATTTGCGCAGCAGCGTTCAAATCGTTACCACCGATAACAATAACGTATAGGCCGTTTGCATCTGCTACACCACCAGTCGACAACAAGTGCGCGCCAATCTGGATTGGAAGACTCGTGTCGTTGTTAGGATCTGATGGGATTGCGGCAGCGCCTCCGACAGCATAGTTAGTGCCGACGTTTTGGCCTAGCAACCACTTTGACGGGTTGTTTGTTAAACCCAGACCTGCAGCAAGCGCATCGGTTGCGATCGTTGCTTGTCCCGTGAACGGAGAAATATTGGTGAACTTAACTTCAACTGGCGATTGGAATACTTCCGTTAAGTTGCCAGAGTCAGACAAGCTGTCACCAAATACATACATGTTGTCATATGCGCTCGCACTTGCAGAAAGAACTGCGCCACCTAGGAAAGCGGCCATTTTTTTCATAGTAAATTTCATTTCAGTCACCTAATTATGGTTTTTATTGTTATCCAAAACTTGAATTTAATTTTTTTGGGGAAAGTCCATATTTATAAATGGCCGACTTCCACACTGTCGACATTGGAAGCTAAGTCTGCCATTACGTGAGCTTATTCGATAAATCTGAAGGCGTACTTTTTATGCTTACTGTTCGCTTTTCGCTTGTTATTTTAGTGGGTGAGTGTTGATTTGGTGGGGTTGAGGGTTGGTTCTCATTCTTTAGTTAACTTAGACGTTGATTTTTAGGCGTAATTGAATGCTAAAGAAGTCCATGCAACATTGTTTAACAATCTGTCACGCGTTGGCTATTTAGCCCCTTAGCAATTTACAAAAGCATACGGGGTAACAACGGAAGGTTTTCGTTAGTAGTGCTGAACTTAAGGGTATTCATGTATTAATACCTTTAAGCGATGTTTAAGATTCAAAATTCCCTAAAGCCTACTTCTTTACTTGCAAGTCTTACTTTACTGGCAGCGTGTTCATCTGGTGCACAAGATCAAAGTGTCGAAGTACACAACCTCAGTCAAACGGGTGCTGTTTCTCAAGGGCAAACGGCTAGTATCGAAAATCCAAGTTGCTTAACCAGTGAGTTAGATGACGAGCTATTGGTTGCTTTGAATGAGGCGCGTTCACAAGCAAGATTTTGCGGACAGGATTATTACCCCGCGGTTGGTGCGGTGACTTGGAATTGCCAGTTAGAAGATGCTGGTTTAGCGCATTCAATAGATATGGGTACCAATAATTTCTTCAGTCATACTGGTTCAAATGGTTTGCGTGTCGGTAGTCGAGCAACTCAAGCGGGCTACAACTGGACCATGGTAGGTGAAAACATCGCCGCGGGCTTCTATACCGTGCCGTCTGTCATGCAAGGTTGGTTAAATAGCCCGAGCCATTGTTCAGCGATCATGAGTCCAAATTATGAAGAAGGCGGTGTGGCCGTCTACATCGCAGACAATGCCGATTATGAAGTGTATTGGACAATGGTGCTAGGAAAGCTGATCCCTTAATGAAAATGTTTAGGCAATAAAAAAGCACCTTTATACCGGGTGCTTTTTTATTGAATTGATTAAGCCACAATTTGTAGCTCAAGTTCCTTATAGAGTTCGTCAGTTTCGTAGTCTTCTTCTAACAGCTTACGCTGAGACTTTTTCAGTTTCTTCACAACGAGTGAATAACTGTGATCGATTAGCCGCTCGATTTCAGACTCTGGAATGCTTCCATCTAAGATGAGTGTATTCCAATGGGTCTTGTTCATGTGATGCCCAGGAACAATCGATTCATACATATCTCGAAGTTCTTCGGCGTGGTGAGGGTCGCATTTGAGATTCATGTGAGGAATCCCATCTTGCTTGGTTAAGGTGGCGAACATGCTACCTTTAATTTTAGGTACTAACACCGGAGGCCCAAAAGGATAGTCTTCCCTTGCTTCTGGTTTTCCTAATAAATATGCCTTTGCAGCTTCATAATTCATAGCTGTTTCTCCATTGCGATGTCTTATCGTTTTATGAGCAACAAACAACTACAGGTTGCTAAAAATATGGGTGACTCGAGGTCACAAAATTTTTTTTTCTCACGCTCAGTATAGACCCTGTTACACTTCTGTGTGGCGGATCGTACATTCTGTTACGTTTTTAAACATAAAGCCTTTCTAACTGAGATCGAGATCAAGGTTTAATCTGGAAGACTGTGTAGTTGGTGCGTTTAATTTGATGCACATATCATTTCTTATTGATGGATTGTTAGGAGTCAAAAAATGGCTAAGTCCCTGCAAGAGCAGTTGTTGGGTGCGGGTTTGGTAGACAAAAAGAAAGCCAAAGCCATTAAGCAAGAACAAAGAAAGACTAAAAAGCAAAAGGGTAGAGTGGGCTTGGAGTCTGAGGCAAACGAGAAGAAGCAACGTCTAGACCAAGAGCGTCAAGCGAAAGCGGAGAGAGATCGCGAACTTAACGCAGAGCGCAATGAAGAGTTAAAAGAGCGCGAAATTATCGCGCAGGTCAAACAATTGATCTCGGTCAATAAGTTGAGTGTTGATGGTGAGTTAGGATACCAATTCGCAGATGGTTCCAAAATTCAAAAACTCTATGTCGATGAGGCTAGTCAAACAGCTTTAGCCAAAGGGCGACTTTCTATCGTGCGCGATGCACAAAGTTATGCAGTGGTAGCCAGCCAAGTCGCAGAAAAAATTAAACAACGCAAGCCAGAGTTTGTTGTTGTGTTGAACGAAAAGGCATCTCAAGAAGTTGATGAAGATGATCCTTATAAGGATTATCAAATCCCTGACGATTTAATGTGGTAAATCGCCTGATTTTTTATATTTGCGCTATCTTTAGTGCAGCGTTACAACTCGTCGCTTTTACTGGGCTTGTAAGACGGCGATTGACAATGATAGGTAGAAGATAAATATGTCTGAGAATACTCCATTAGATAGAAGTGTTTTTGATCAAGTAATGGTGCCGAATTACGCACCCTCGGCCGTGATTCCTGTTAAAGGGGCCGGTTCTCGTGTTTGGGATCAAAACGGTCGTGAGTATATTGATTTTGCGGGCGGCATAGCAGTGAGTGCTTTAGGGCATACGCATCCGAGACTTGTTAGCACCTTAAAAGAGCAAGCTGAGAAGCTATGGCATGTCAGTAATGTGATGACAAATGAACCAGCGTTGCGTTTAGCGAGCTTGCTGACAGAACGAACATTTGCAGAACGAGTGTTCTTTGCGAACTCAGGAGCAGAGGCAAATGAAGCTGCATTTAAGTTAGTGCGTAAATACGCGCATGATCACTACGGCGAAGATAAAAACGAAATTCTATCTTTCTACAGCAGTTTTCATGGCCGTACATTGTTCACAGTTTCTGTAGGAGGCCAAGCTAAATATACGGAAGGGTTTGAGCCTGTTCCTGGCGGTATTACGCACGCGAACTATAACGATCTAGCTAGTGTTGAAGCGGTGATTTCAGATAAAACCTGCGCGGTTGTGATCGAGCCAGTGCAAGGTGAGGGCGGTGTGATGCCGGCTGATCCTGAGTTTCTTAAAGGTCTACGCGCTTTGTGTGATAAGCACAATGCTCTATTAGTGTTTGATGAAATTCAAACGGGTGTCGGACGTTCTGGTGAGCTTTATGCGTATATGAAGTATGGCGTGATGCCTGACATTCTTACGACCGCAAAGTCTCTTGGTGGTGGTTTTCCGGTAGCGGCGATGCTTACGACCGAAAGTATTGCTCAAAGTTTTGGCATTGGAACGCACGGTAGTACATACGGCGGTAATCCTTTGGCATGTGCCGTGGCAGAAGCATTATTGCTCGAGCTTGAAGAGAAAAAAGTGATCGAGCAGGTCCCAGAAAAGAACGCACGTTTTGTGAATGCTTTGGAAGAGATTAATGCTGAATTCCAAGTGTTTAAAGAGATTAGAAGTTGCGGCTTATTAATTGGCTGCGAGATGAATGAGAAATATCAAGGTAAAGCGAAAGACATTATGGCTAAAGCGATGGAGCAAGGCTTGATGGCCTTGATCGCAGGTCCAAATGTACTTCGCTTAGCGCCATCATTGATTATCGCGGACAAGGATATCGATGAAGGTATGGCTTTACTTAGAACGGCTGTAAGGGAATTCGTTAATACGGAGGTGTAGAATGCACCTAGTGCGTCCATGCACACTTGATGATCTAAGCAGTATTGAATCGCTAGTTCGTGATAACCAAGCACGAATAGCGTCTCTTCCTCGGAAACGAGCTCGATTAGCGGAGCGCATTGAACAATCAATGCGTTCTTTTCAGTCCCCAAATTCGCCCAGCGATGAGGGGAAGTTCTTTTTATTTGTTCTAGAAAATACTCAAACAGGAGAGCTTGTTGCCTGTTCGGGTATTGCTATGAATAACGAACTTAAGCGACCGTTTTATAACTATCGTTTGGGTGAGCTTATTCATGCCTCAGAAGAATTTGACATTCATACGCCAGTGTCTGTCTTGCATTTAACGCATGAGTTGACCGGCCGAAATGTCTTGTGTTCATTGGCTATACGCGATGACTTGGTTGATACAGATTGTTTTCAACTCATTGCGCGTGCTCGGTTGATGTTTATGCGTCAATTTGCCGAGTACTTTAGTGATCAGGTTGTCGTTGAATTGCAGGGTGTTTATGGCGAAAAAGGGCAGTCTGTATTTTGGGATGATTTAGGACGAAATTTCTTCAACATGGATTTCGCAAATGCGAATTATCATGTCGCGACAAAGAGTCGTACTTTTCTTGCAGAGCTGATGCCCGCGCACCCAATCTACGTGACGATGCTGTCTGAGCGAGCTCAAGCCGTATTAGGAAAATATGATCAGCATGCTGAGCCGGTTCATTCTTTGTTAATGAATGAAGGATTTAAGACATCCTCATTTGTCGATATTTTTGATGGCGGCCCGGTTTTATTGGGTCGCCTTGAAAAGTTGCGCACTTTCAATCAAGCACATCAAAAAACCACGCATATTGGTGAGGTAACGGCTGGGTCACCACATTTAGTCTGTAACGATCAGTTTGAAGATTTTCGATGCGGACTTGTTCCTTTGCCTGGGGGCACTCATGACGTGGTCCGTGTTAGTCAATCTGATATATCTGCCTTGAATTTGAATGGTGGCGCTGAATATTTCTTCAGTGCTCTTTAGTAGCTTTCTGTCTTAGGAGAGTAACTCAATGATGGTGATTCGACCTATCCATGGTCATGATCTGCAAGCGCTTGTTGACCTAGCTGAAGGGGCTGGAGTCGGCGTGACGACTTTACCTAAAAATCCCCCTTTGCTAGAGCAACGGATTTTCAATTCGGTACGCTCTTTTCGCTGCTCTCAACCTAAAGAACGCGGAAACTATGTTTTTGCTCTTGAGGATACCGAGACAGGAAAGGTGGTCGGAGTCAGTGCTATTGAAGCAGCCATTGGCCTCGAACAGGTTTGGTACAATTATAGAATCTCAAAAGTTATTCACGCTTCACGAGAAATTGGTGTGCATACATCAAACGACATGCTCGTGATATCGAATGATTTAACCGGAGTGTCTGAACTGTGCACACTGTTTTTAGATGCTAGCGCGCGGTCAGGGAACAATGGTCGTTTATTGTCGAAGTGTCGCCTTCTCTTTTTAGCCGAGTTCAAAGAGTATTTTAGTGAAAAAGTGATTGCAGAGATGCGTGGCTACTCTGATGAGAATGGCATCTCTCCATTTTGGGAATCCTTAGGTAAGAAGTTTTTTCAAATGGAATTTTCTTTAGCGGATTATCAAGTCGGGCTTGGTAACAAAGAATTAGTCGCAGAGCTGATGCCCAAGTACCCCATTTATTTGTTCTCTCTTACTAAAGAGGCGCGTGCAGTGATTGGCAAAACGCATGACAACACGCGTCCAGCATTAGAAATGCTCAAGAAAGAGGGTTTTCATTTCAATCAATTGATAGACATTTTCGATGGTGGCCCAGTCGTTGAGAGCTTCGTTGAAGATGTGCGCGGCGTTAGTGAAAGTGTGCTTTTGCCTTATCGCGTAGATACTAACTATGACGCTGAAATTGGTGCCCGTGACGATTGGGTTGTGTCTAATCGGCGGATGGAACATTTCCGTACAATTCTTGTCAGTAAAGATCAGATTCACGCTGATCATATAAGACTAAGTTCAGAACAATTCGATGCTTTGAATATCGATGATCAAGCTGAGCTTAGAGCTGTCCCACTTCGTTATATTTAGGATAAAGCTATGAGCCAATTAGGAGCTTTCATTGCAGGACAGTGGCATCACTGTTCAGGACCATCGTTAGCTAGCCATAATCCTTTTAATGGTGAGCTTGTTTGGCAGGCAAATAGCGCAAATAGCGATGATGTATCGCGTTCTGTTGAAGCGGCGAGAGAAGCGTTTTCAAGTTGGGGGCGCACCGCATTCGATGAACGTGTGGCTTTAGTAGAAAAGTTTAAAGAATGCCTTCAGGCACGCAGTGAAGAGTTAGCGATCGCGATCGGTAAAGAGACAGGCAAGCCATTGTGGGATGCGAGAACCGAAGTCGGCGCGATGGTTGGCAAGGTCGCTATTTCTCAGCAGGCCTATTTAGATCGTACAGGACATTCAAGTAAGGAATTGCCAGCAGGCTTGTCTTCTTTAAGGCATCGGCCGCATGGTGTTGTCGCGGTTTTTGGACCTTATAATTTCCCTGGCCATCTACCAAACGGACATATTGTGCCTGCGTTATTAGCCGGCAATACGGTTGTCTTCAAACCAAGTGAACAGTGCCCTTTGGTTGCGCAAATTACTTTAGAAATTTGGATTGAGGCCGGTTTACCTGAAGGAGTGATTAATCTCGTCCAAGGCGAACGACTAACCGGTGAAGCGCTCGCACAACATCCGGATATAGATGGACTGTTTTTTACAGGAAGCTCCAGAACCGGAGCCATTCTTCACCAACAATGGGCAGGTCAGCCCGCCAAGATCCTTGCTTTAGAAATGGGAGGCAACAATCCACTGATTGTTGATCGTGATAGCCCTATTGAGGCGACTGTCCATCACTTATTATTTTCGAGTTTTGTCTCAGCTGGTCAGCGCTGCACATGTGCTCGACGCGTTTTTATTCCGACTGGTGAGTACGGCGATCAGCTTGTATCTTCGTTAATTAGCTCAACACGCGCATTACAGGTTGGCGCATTTGATGCAGAACCTCAGCCTTTTATGGGATGCCTGGTTTCGGAAGGCGCAGCGCAAAGTATCGTGTCGGCTTATCAGAATTTATTGAGTATCGGCGCTAAACCCTTATTGGAACTCGCAAGAGATAATGAGGTGCCAGCGATGCTGCGTCCTTGTATCGTCGATGTGACGGGGCTTGACGTACCTGATGAAGAATATTTTGGTCCTTTGATGCAAGTCATTCGTTATGAGAACTATGAAGACGCGATCAAGCAAGCGAACGCCACGCGTTTCGGACTGGCGGCAGGTTTAATTAGTGAGAACGAATCACTATGGCAAGACTTTTTGCTAGATAGCCGTGCTGGTATCGTAAATTGGAATATGCCTCTTACCGGAGCAAGCAGTGCTGCACCATTTGGTGGTATCGGTGAGAGTGGCAACCATCGAGCAAGTGCGTTGTATGCAGCAGATTATTGCGCGTATCCTGTTGCATCAATGGAATCTAAACAAGCAAATGTACCGGCAACATTATCGCCCGGTATGACTTTGAAACCTTAATAAGTTCTTAACTACGTAAATCGCAATGGATGAGCAGAGGTAAGCAATGAAGGCATATGAAGTAAATTTTGATGGGCTTGTGGGTCCTACTCATAATTATTCTGGCTTGTCGTTTGGCAACATCGCTTCAGAGCAAAGCCTAAAAGATGTATCTAACCCTAAGTTGGCAGCTCAGCAAGGCTTGGCGAAAATGAAAGCCTTATCCGACAAAGGATTGAAGCAAGGTATTTTATTGCCTCACCATCGCCCTGAGATTGATTTGTTACGACAACTTGGTTTCGCGGGTAGCGATGCGCAAGTGCTTGCGCGTGCAGCCAAAGAAGCTCCTGTAATTTTGGGATCGGTGTATTCTGCCTCATGCATGTGGACGGCGAATGCCGCAACGGTGTCTCCAAGTGCTGATAGCCGTGATGGACGAGTACATTTCACGGCGGCTAATTTGAACGCCAAGCTCCACCGAGCGATTGAACACAAAACAACGAGTCGTATGCTCCAAGCGATCTTTTGTAATGAGAGCTTTTTTGCGCATCATGCTGCTTTGCCTAGTGTGAGTCAGTTAGGCGACGAGGGCGCTGCAAATCACACGCGCTTTTGCTCAGAGTATGACAAGCGCGGCGTGCAACTTTTTGCATACGGTCGGACCGCATTTAATGAGTCGGAATTAAAACCTAAGCGATATCCTGCACGTCAAACTTTAGAGGCTTGCCAAGCCGTTGCACGATTGCACGAGTTAGATGATGCGAACGTTGTATACGCTCAGCAAAAGCCAAGCACGATTGATGCTGGCGTGTTTCATAACGATGTTATTTCTGTAGGAAATAGAGATGTATTTTTCTGTCATGAACAAGCTTTCTTGAATCAAGATCAGGTATTTGCTGAGTTGCAGAAAAAGCTTGGGGATACAGAGCTGAAAGTTATTTTAGTGCCTGAGAGTGAAGTTCCGCTTGCAGATGCGGTTTCTAGCTACTTGTTTAACAGTCAGCTATTAAGTATTTCGGATGACAAAATGGCCTTAGTCGTGCCATCAGAGTGCGACTCTACACCTTCAGTTGCCGCCTATTTGAAGCGTCTTGTTAAAGCGGATAATCCGATTGCAGAAGTCATGAGCTTTGATTTAAAACAAAGTATGAAAAACGGAGGTGGCCCAGCATGTCTTCGTTTGCGCGTGGCACTAAATGAAAATGAGCTAGCAGCGATTCACCCGGGTGTCCTGTTTACAGATCAACTATACGAAACGCTGATGGCATGGACCGAACGTCATTATCGCGATCAACTAGCGCAGAGCGATTTGGCTGACCCACGTCTGATTGATGAATCTAAAACTGCATTAGATGAGCTAACGCAACTACTTGGTTTACCCGCTATTTATGCGTTTCAGCATTAGGCCTGCGCGCTGACCGATCGGCACTTTGCTGTTTGGAAAAATTAGAAGCTCTTCTGTGTTCTCCACTTCATAAATTTTGAGTGGAGACTTTTCCATTATCGTCCCCTGATTGTAGCGCGAGAAATTAGGGGCACCTTCATCAACATACAATACATATTCTGTATGGTCTACGATCAGCTCATGACACACTTCGAATTCATTGAGTTGATCTTGCGCGACAGTTATGAGCTCACCACAGATCATTGATTTAAGACATTGATAAGTGTTTGCGTATTCGCTGAGTTTGTTGAGCCCAAATGGGTACACTTTACCTAGCTCAACCGTGTATGCATCGGTGTTAAAGCTGCGCGCGGTAAAAGAAGAAAACGTTGTTGCTGGCTTATGCTGATAGACCAGTGCCGTACAGCCAAGTGCAGATAGAATCCCACGAGCTTCATCTGAAACATTGTTAGCGTGCTCGGTTTTAGGTTTGAGCGCGAAGCGTTCAACATAGGAATCGCGAATTGCGGTGTGAAGATCTAAGTGTTGGCTGAGGCCATAATCTTCAGCGAATTCAGAGACATATCTCTCTAGTAGTTTTGCTCTTCTAGCATCAATGCTCCCACAAAAATTATCTTCATTGTGAACTCCCATAAACAGCCGATTCATATTGAACTCGATAAAGCGGCTTGCTTTGCGCATTGCTTTGGGGTGCCCAAGTATTAAAAGAGTGGGGCGGGCTATGGAGATGTCTTTGCTAAGAAGCTCTGTAACGAGTTGATCAATTAACTCTATTGGAGCCGTTTCATTTCCGTGAATACCAGCAGATAGCAATAGACCTTGATGCTGCGCCGCTGTTTGAGTTTTGTTTTGCTTCGGAATAAGTCGCAGCATGCCTTCGGCGAGTAGTTGTGCCGTGAAACAAGAAGTCTCATACGTAGCTGAATTTGTTTTAGCTGGATCTTGAGACAAGGTATGTGACAGAAATGAGTTCGCTGGAGAAAAGAGCGAGTTCAAATCTGTCATAGGAGCACACCTCAGTGGCGATCTTTTGATTAAGAGAGCGGCTTAGTATGCGCCATGATTTTATCTTCAACTTTTCGGAAGATATAAATCAAGGTAAATGTCATGCAGAGGTAAATAGCCGCAACGAATAGGAAAGCTTCAAATGGCGCATAATAGCGCGCGTAGATATCACGAGCTGCACCGGTCAAATCGACGATTGTTACGACGCTGGCAATTGAACTGGCGTGAAGCATAAAGATCACTTCATTGGCATAAGCTGGTAATGCTCGGCGCATCGCTCCAGGCAGAATAATACGGCGCATTCGTTTAGCGACACCCATACCATAGGCTTTTGCAGCTTCAATTTCGCCACGAGGTGTTGCCTCAATGGCGCCTCTAAAAATTTCTGTTGTATAGGCCGCCGTATTCAATACAAACGCTATCAAGCAAGGGTAAAAGGCCTCTGAAAGTATGTCCCACAAGAATGTTTGCTGAATGCCTGTGATCTGCGCAGTGCCGTAATAAATAAGGTAAAGCTGAACAAGTAGGGGGGTTCCTCTAAAAAAGTAAACAAATGCCCAAATAGGAAGGTTGATCCACTTGTTTTTCGAGGTTCGCAAAATAGCTAAAGGCAAAGAGATAACAAAGCCAATAAGCAGAGAAAGAAATACCAATTGCACTGTGGTCACAAAGCCTGACCAGTAGTGCATCAAAGTAGGCGGGTTAAAAATACTATTGTCTGCAAACAGACTTAAAAACGCTTCCATCATTAAGCCCTCGTTGTTCCGGCACTGTATTTAATTTTCAGTCTGTTGAGTAATAACTCTGAGACCGCTGTGAGGGATAAGTACACAAGCGCAACAGGGATTAAGAAAGTAAAGGGTTCGTGCACAGCTTTGGCTGCCTCGGAAGCAAGACGCACCATATCAGCTAGACCAATGATCGATACAAGTGCAGTGGTTTTCAGCATAACAAGCCAATTGTTACCTAGGCCAGGTAGTGCATGACGCATCATTTGAGGAAACGAGATGCGGCTAAATACTTGCCATCGAGTCATACCGTAGGCATATCCGGCTTCTATTTGACCTGCATTTACGGACTGAAATGCGCCACGAAATGTTTCTGCCATATAGGCACCAAAGATAAAGCCAATGGTGACAACTCCGGCAATAAATTCATCGATGTTAAAAAAGACATCGATATCAAATTCTTCATATAACCAATCTGAGAACTCATTCATCATCATTTGACCGCCAAAGAAGATGAGTAACATCAGTACAAGATCGGGAACGCCTCGAATTACGGTGGTGTATACCGTTGCGATAGCGCGAGGAATAGGGTTGCTTGAAAGTTTGGCGATCGCGCCGAGTAGCCCTAAAAATAAAGCCACAAGCAATGATAATACGGCTACTTCGATGGTTAAAATAGCGCCCTGAAATATAGATGGGCCGTAACCGTGAAGATCTATCATTGAGTAAGTTCCGTGAAAATTAATCGTCAATCAGACGTCAGGCATATAGCGCCTGACATCTGACTTTTAGCATTAAATCTTAATGCTGTAAGAGAAGTACTTGTTCATGATCTCATCGTAAGTACCGTCTTCTTTGAGCTTTTTAAGCGCAGCATTGAATTTTTCAGCAAGGTCTTTGTCACGCTTGCGGAATGCAGCGCCAACGCCCTCACCACCAACTTGCATGGTGTCGCCGACTGACTGGTAGTTTTCATCTTTAAGGATGGTTGATTCACCTACTGGGAAGTCTAGGAATACTAAGTCTAGACGGCCACCTGTTAGATCAAGAACAAGGTCGTCAGCCGTGGTGTAACGCTTGATTTCAACAGTGTCTGCGCCGATATCTTTTGTCACGTAATCATCTTGAACTGTGCCACGCTGAACGCCAACGCGAAGGCCTTTGAAGGCAGCCTTGTCAGTCACGTCCAGATCAGTACCTTTTTTACCAAACCATGCAGAAGGTGTGTTGTAGTAACCTTCAGAGAACAATACTTTTTCAGCACGCTCAGGAGTGATAGACATAGAAGAGAAGATAACGTCGTATTTACGCGCTAAAAGTCCTGGAATAATGCCGTCCCAAGCTTGGATAACCCACTCACATTCCGCTTTGATTTCAGCACATACAGCGTTGCCAAGGTCAATTTCGAAACCAGTAAGCGTGCCGTCTGGCGCTTTATATTCGAACGGCTCGTAAGGTACATCAACAGCTAACTTTAGTTTGTCAGCTGCGAAACCAATGCTGCTGCTCGCAGCTAAGATACAACCCATTAATAGCGATAGTTTTTTCATAGTGAGGTCTTCCTCTTATTTAATGTCAGCTCTCTAAAGGGAGCAGTTTGTTTGTACTGAATATTAGTACTTCGGTTGAAGAAACTGTTTCACACGTTCTGAATCAGGATCTTCAAAAACTTTTTTAGGTGTTCCTTGCTCTTCAATTTTTCCGTCATGCAAAAATACAACTTGTGACGACACATCGCGCGCGAAGGCCATTTCGTGTGTCACGACAATCATGGTGCGGCCCTCTTCAGCCAAGCTGCGCATGACCTTTAATACTTCACCGACGAGTTCTGGGTCGAGTGCAGATGTCGGCTCATCAAATAGCAGTACTTCTGGTTCCATCGCTAATGCGCGAGCAATTGCTGCACGTTGCTGCTGGCCACCAGACATCTGACTAGGATAGTAGTCGCGACGCTCGTAGATGCCTACTTTGTTTAAGAGCTCTGTAGCGTGTTCAATGGCTTGTTTCTTAGGAATACCTAATACATTGATCGGTGCTTCGATGATGTTTTCTAGCACTGTCATGTGAGACCACAAATTAAAACCTTGAAATACCATAGATAGCTTCGAACGCATCTGTTCGACTTGCTTGGTGTCGGCTGGCATTCGTTCGCCGCGTTTATTGGTTTTGAATTTGACGGTGTCGCCGAGAAGTTGGATATCACCTGAGGTAGGAATTTCTAAGAGATTGATGCAGCGAAGGAAGGTACTTTTGCCTGAACCTGATGAACCGATCATCGAAATGACGTCACCTTTTTGGGCTTCTAATGACACACCTTTTAATACTTTGTGGCTATTAAAACTTTTATGGATGTCCGTAACCACCAGCGGTGCGTCTTGACTCATTCTTGGCTCCGTTGCCTACATTCAATTTCAGTGTTTAAAAATAAACTACAGAGGCAGTGGAAGCAAATTTATGGCCAATAAATACTTAGGCTTTAAGCATTGTTTTTAAATAGGGGTTCAATAGCTGATCATCTGGATCTAGGGCCTGACGCACTTGTTTAAAATCTTCCCAGCGCTCGTATGCGTTTGCACATTGTTCTGGCGTAAAGGTGTTGAGCTTGCCCCAATGTGGG
>NZ_LWFH01001554.1:0-788 GCF_001635725.1 Oleiphilus sp. HI0066 | reverse complement strand
CGTTACTCTTGTTGGCTTCTACGGCCTATTCTTTTTAACTGCAAAGCTAAGCAACAGCGCTTGGGGCTTGGTAAGCACCTTTGCATTAACAGGTTTCATGGGTTACACGCTTGGCCCGATCATTGGAATGTTCGCTGGTGCCGGCGCAATGCCAATTGTTGCTAACGCACTTGGCTTAACAGCCTTCACATTCTTTGGCCTTTCTGCGTATGCACTGATTACGCGTAAAGATTTCAGCTTCTTAGCTGGCTTTTTAACAATCGGCTTCTTTGTATTGTTAGGCGCAATGCTAATTGGCTTTTTTACGAGTATGCCGGGCTTGCAGCTTATGATCTCAGCTGGCTTTGTTATTTTCTCTTCTGCTGCGATCCTCTTCCAGACAAGTGCGATTATCCACGGCGGTGAAAGAAACTACATATTGGCGACAATCAGCTTGTACGTTTCAATCTACAACTTGTTCCTGAGCTTGCTTCAATTGCTGACAGCTTTTGCTGGCGATGAATAGGTTCGAATAGATCATCAGCAAAAAGCCTCGCTTTCGCGGGGCTTTTTCATTTTTATCCTCAACAAACTACGACCACATCGCTACAATAGCTTCTATGAAACTAGCCATACTTATTACAGGCTCACCCTATAGCAGCCAAGCACCTTATTCCGCTCTTCAGTATTGCAAGGCAGCAATAGCTGCAGGCCATGAAATCTATCGCGTTTTTCTATATCAAGACGGCATACAACTATCGAATCGATTAGCTACACCACCTCAAGATGAAATCAACATTTTCAATGAG
>NZ_LWFH01001553.1:0-1110 GCF_001635725.1 Oleiphilus sp. HI0066 | reverse complement strand
CAGTCATCGCTATTTTTGTGTATTTCTTAAGTCGTAAAGCAGTCGATAAAGCGTCTAAGAAAAATAAGAATAACCGCGATGGAGTGAACAACTTATTTACGATTCCTCTTATCTTTGCTGCAGCACTATTGAGCTTCGCACATGGTGCAAATGATGTAGCGAATGCGGTTGGTCCGCTCGCTGCGATTGCTGATGCGATTCAAAACCACGGTGTTTCTGCCAAGGCAGCTATTCCTCTTTGGGTCATGATTGTGGGCGCTATTGGTATTGCTCTAGGCTTGCTTTTGTTTGGCCCTAAACTAATTCGTACGGTTGGCACTGAAATTACTGACATCGATAAGTCGCGTGCGTTCTGTGTAGCTCTCGCTGCATCGATCACTGTAATTATTGCATCGCAACTAGGTTTGCCGGTGAGTTCAACGCACATTGCGGTAGGTGGTGTATTTGGTGTTGGTTTCTTGCGTGAGTACTTGCGCTTCAACTCTGCTGTGAAATTGCACAAGATTGCTGAGCAGCATGAAGGAAAAGAACGCCAGCGTTTAGAGAAGTTTTTGGAAGACTTCCAGAATGCAGATCTAAAAGAAATGGAAGATTTGATTAAAGAAGCAAAAGCGAAGAAGGAAAAGCTTGGTATCAACAAAAAAGACCGTAAGCGTTTGAAGAGTGTTTACAAAGAGCAGCTCGTAAAACGTTCAGCAATTAAGAAAATTGTGACGGCTTGGATTGTGACTGTGCCATGTTCTGCAGCACTTGCAGCATCTATTTTCTTCTTGATTAGACCATGGATTGTTGTTTAAAGTTGACCAAGTGGTTGATATATATAGAGTTCTTGCGTTTACGGTCAAATTGACTAAATTTTAAGCAGTGTAAAATAGGTAAATTACTCTCCCAATTTGTGATTTACCTCTCTATAATCCGCGAGCACTGCTACCCTTAGCCGTGGAAATCCAGTATTTAATAGTGAGTCTAGTTTCATAATGCGTATTGAGAATGACATCAAACTTGGTTTTAAAGACGTTTTATTTCGCCCAAAACGTTCAACCTTAAAAAGCCGTTCACAAGTAAGTCTTGAACGAACGTACAAGTTTAAAAACAGCGGTCAGACATGGA
>NZ_LWFH01001552.1:0-1062 GCF_001635725.1 Oleiphilus sp. HI0066 | reverse complement strand
GCCCCCAGCCTTCGTATACAAAGCGCGCCTCATAGAAGACCAAGAAGACAGCGCGTTACTGGCGCATAAAACATGGCGTTTTGATTTTTCCCAATTGACCCTTACTGGAGGTGTAAACAATTATCAGCGCACCCTCGAGGATCAGTTCACCAACACCCAGCAATCAATCCACGTCGAAACATTAGGGCTTAGCGCGATATACAACAACGCCATTCAAGCTTTATATGGGGTTAGCCCAGCGCACGGTCGCACCATTCAACTCAACATCGAACGAGATCGTGTCGAGATAAATTCTGGTGATCAGTCATATGGAAACGTTTGGATCCTTGATTGGCGCGAGTACATCGCACTCTATGGCCCACATACACTAGCCTTGCGCGCATTTATAGGTGAAGCGCAAACTGGAGCAGACTTCTTTGATTTAGGCGATAGCCCGTCCATCACCGCATTTAAACAAGGCTTGATTCACCAACGCGAAAAACCATTGCGAGGCTATCCAGATTCTGCACAAGAGCTTCGCGGCTTTAAGCCAAGTATTTATTCGGCCGATTACCGATTCCCTATCGCCTATGTCGACCAGGGAATCGACGCTTGGCCTATTGGTCTTCACACCATCTCTGGAGCGCTATTTTATGAATCCGGCACGCCAAACCGAGACAAATCAACGTTTGATGCCGCCGGAGTGGAGCTAAATGTCGGTCTAGATTTGGGTTACAGCGCGCTGCCGGTCGCATTGAGGCTAGGCACTGCATTTCCGTTTGACGAAACATCTACCGCACCGGACAAAGATCCAAATTATTACTTAGGGATCGGATACAGTCTCTAAGCTTTTATGGTTAGTTAATACGAAAATCGATTGTCTGCGCTGAGAAATAGTGCAGACATTCTCTCTTTTACCCCTGCTTAATACAGCCACTTTTCTTGAGCTCTTCAAGTTGACCAGCATCAAAGCCAAACTGACCTAGCACCTCATCGTTATGGGCTCCTAACGGTTCACCTAAACTTGGTTCTTGAACCCTATCAAATGGCAAAGCACTTGCAATTTGTTTCACGCTTTCACCG
>NZ_LWFH01001551.1:0-636 GCF_001635725.1 Oleiphilus sp. HI0066 | reverse complement strand
ACCCATCAACCAACTTATCCAGCAGGGGGCTAACAGCTTCAGGTGTGCTGTCTCGACTCGTAAAACCCGTGCCGCCTGTGATTAGGACAACCTGAGACTCATCATCTGCGATCCATGCTGAAAGTTGTGCTCGGATCTGGTAAATGTCGTCTATTACGATGCTGCGTTTGCAGAGCGTATGCCCCGCTTCCTCAAGGCTGTCGCATAAATATTGCCCCGACGTGTCTGTATCAAACGAACGTGTATCGGATACGGTTAATACGCTGATATTTAGTGGTACTAATGTTTGAGTTATATGTTTTCCCATCTATCGGCTCTCAATAGTGATTCGTCGCGCGTATTATGGTCGTTGAAATGCTATTTTTAAACTTGAAAGACCAATAAAAAGTTGATTCTAATGCTTTAAATCAACATAAATCGCTGCATCGCAGTTCTGGTTCTAGTAAGGGAAGCACGTTTTGTCACATCGCCAACGTTGGTACGGTTATTTAAATGAGCCATCTCATAAATCGGTCGTAGCCTGGATTATCTATTTATCGATTGCCATTGCTATTTTTTTCAATATGACTGAAGCGCTTCTTGTTTCGGTCGATGATGAGCCGCGCGAAGCGGATTCGCTATATCTTTCTGTTTTAT
>NZ_LWFH01001550.1:0-1483 GCF_001635725.1 Oleiphilus sp. HI0066 | reverse complement strand
ACTTGGCAAGAAGCTGTTGATACCTTCAAAGAACGTGGTGAGACATATAAGTTAGAGATTCTGGAACGTGATATTCCGAAAGATGCGACGCCGGGTCTTTATCACCACGAAGAATATATTGATATGTGTCGTGGGCCGCATGTACCGAACATGAAATTCTGCCATCACTTTAAGTTGATGCGAGTTTCAGGTGCCTACTGGCGCGGTGATTCTGACAACAAAATGCTGCAACGTATTTACGGAACAGCATTCGCGGATAAAAAACAGCTTAAGCAGCATTTAAATCGTTTAGTTGAAGCAGAGAAGCGTGACCATCGTAAGATCGGTAAGAAACTTGATTTGTTCCATATGCAGGACGAAGCGCCTGGATCAGTTTTTTGGCACCCGAAAGGTTGGAAGCTCTTTAATAGCCTTATTGGCTACATGCGTGTGCGTCAAGAGCGTGCCGGTTATATTGAAGTAAATACCCCAGACGTTATGGATCGGAGCCTTTGGGAGACTTCAGGTCACTGGTTTAATTATCGAGAAAACATGTTTACGACTGATACTGAAGATGGTCGTAATTTCGCACTTAAGCCAATGAACTGCCCTGGCTCAGTGCTGATGTTCTCACAAGGTCTCAAGAGCTATAAAGACTTACCTTTGCGCATGGCAGAATTCGGCAAGGTGCATCGCTATGAGCCTTCAGGTTCTTTGCATGGCTTAATGCGCGTTCGCCACTTTACGCAAGATGATGCGCACATCTACTGTACTGAACAGCAGATGGAACAAGAGTGTATTGATGTTGTAGCTCTTGTTTTGGATATCTATAAAGACTTCGGATTTGATGATGTAGTAATCAAATTGTCTACTCGACCAGAAAAGCGTATTGGTAGTGATGAGGTATGGGACAAGTTGGAGGGCGCTTTAAGTAACGCTCTTGAGGCTATGGACTTGGATTATGTTTTGTACCCGGGTGAAGGAGCTTTCTACGGCCCGAAGCTTGAATTTGTGCTAAGAGATGCGATTGGTCGAGATTGGCAGTGCGGTACCTTACAGGTCGATATGAACTTGCCTGAGCGCTTTGATATTTCTTATGTCGATGAAGAGGGTGAGCGTGGCAAACGGCCGGTGATGTTGCACCGAGCTTTGTTCGGCTCTTTAGAACGTTTTATTGGTATATTGATTGAGCATTACGAAGGTGCGATGCCGTTTTGGTTAGCTCCAGAGCAGGCTGTAATCTTAAATATTACCGATAAACAGTCAGAATATTGTGAAATATTGCGAGAAAAGCTATATACACAGGGCTTTAGGGCTCACTTGGACTTGAGAAACGAGAAAATCGGCTTTAAAATCCGCGAGCACACAATTGCCAAGGTTCCTTATTTGCTTGTTGTGGGTGATAAGGAAATGGAAAGTGGGACCGTGGCTGTCCGAACACGCAAGGGTGAAGACCTTGGTGTGATGATTCAAGATCAAGTACTAGAACTATTTGAAAAAGAGT
>NZ_LWFH01001549.1:0-811 GCF_001635725.1 Oleiphilus sp. HI0066 | reverse complement strand
TAGACTAAAAAATATGGAATTTGTGGCCTTAGCCGATTTTTTGCAATATGTTCTGGCTGGAGCCGGTGTCGGATTCCTCGTTGGCCTTACGGGCGTCGGTGGCGGATCACTCATGACACCCCTGCTCATTCTCTTCAATTACCCACCGCATATCGCGATTGGAACTGATTTATTCTATGCCGCCGGCACCAAAGCGGGTGGCATTATTGCGCATGCGAAACAACAAACCATTAATTGGCGTGTTGTCTTTACGCTTGGAGCCGGGAGCATACCCGCCTCCATCATCACGATCTTTGTTCTTAAATACGTCTTTGGCGACATCGAAAAATATCAACACATATTATTAACCTCGCTGGGTATTATGTTGATGTTCACCGCGTTCATAATTCTGCTCAAAGGCAGAATACTTAAATCAACCTCATTGAGCGCAGGACAATCTGCATGGGTTGAAAAGCATAAAACCATACTAACGGTTTCAATGGGCGTATTTTTAGGCGTGTGCGTCACCCTTTCTTCTGTGGGCGCCGGAGCATTTGGCGCGGCCATATTAATGATTTTGTATCCACGCATGAGCCCGGTAACCATTATTGGTACCGATATCGCTCATGCCGTCCCGCTCACACTTATGGCCGGCCTTGGCCACATGCAATTAGGCCACATCGATTTCGTACTTCTCGCGTCATTGCTTTGCGGATCAATCCCGGCGATATTCTGGGGGTCTAAATACAGCAAACGTTTACCAGGCAACATCTTGCAGCCAATTCTTGCAATGTTATTGCTGGGTATCGGAATGAAATACGCGTTCTTTTAA
>NZ_LWFH01001548.1:0-794 GCF_001635725.1 Oleiphilus sp. HI0066 | reverse complement strand
CTTAATGATCATCAACTTTGTGGTCGTGACCAAGGGTGCTGGGCGTGTATCTGAAGTAAGTGCTCGATTTACACTCGATGCGATGCCAGGCAAACAAATGGCAATTGATGCAGACCTTAACGCAGGAATTATCAATCAAGAAGAGGCGAAGTCGCGTCGGGAAGAAGTTGCCACGGAAGCAGATTTTTATGGGGCGATGGATGGTGCATCAAAGTTCGTACGTGGTGATGCCATTGCGGGTTTGTTGATCTTAGCCATTAATATTATTGGCGGTTTGAGTATCGGCATTTTGCAGCACCAACTAGAGTTCAATGATGCGATGCAAAAGTACTCGCTTCTTACGATTGGTGATGGCTTGGTCGCACAGATTCCATCGTTACTTCTTTCTACCGCTGCGGCAATTATGGTGACGCGTGTTAGTACGACACAAGACATGTCATCACAAGTGCTTGATCAAATGTTTTTGTCGCCTAAGGCTTTGTATATCGCCTCTGGTATTCTAATCGTGATGGGCATCGTACCTGGCATGCCGCATTTTGCGTTTTTGTCGCTTGGTATTCTTGTCGGCGCGGGGGCTTGGTATCGTGATCGCCAGAATAAAAAGCCGCAGGTAGAACCTTATGATGGGCCGGTCCCTCAACGTGGCTCGCAAGCCAATGTTGGTAGTGCGCAGGTGCAACCTGACTCTTCAACTCTAGAGCTTCCAGCGGGGCAAGAAGGTCAACAAGAATCGTCCCAGAAAGAGTTGGGTTGGGATGATGTGATGACCGTAGATATTATTGGTCTAGAGGTAG
>NZ_LWFH01001547.1:0-773 GCF_001635725.1 Oleiphilus sp. HI0066 | reverse complement strand
TAACGCCGCTTCAACCAAGCATTCGGTATCAGGACGAGGAATGAGAGTACTTTCATTAACAATAAGATCGAGCGTCCAGAAACCTCGACTACCCGTCAGGTGTGCGACAGGCCGCCCNTTAAGACGCTCTTGCAATAAATGACGGTAGGTTTGAGATTGCTCTACGCTGAGGGACTTTTCGGGCCAAGTACGAAAATAACTTGGCTCTACCTGCAAGACATGCGCTAACAACAATTGGACATCAAGTTCAGGTGTTTCGCTTTGAATATCGGCACTCATTGCGAGTGCCTGCTCTATTGTTATCTGAGCACTCATTTATGCGTCATTCATGCTCGCAAGAAGCTCGGCTTGATGCTCATGCAACAAAGGATCGATCACAGTCCCGAGATCACCTTCCATCACCTCAGCAAGCTTATACAAGGTAAGATTGATGCGATGATCCGTGACACGCCCTTGCGGATAGTTATATGTTCGGATTCGCTCTGAACGATCTCCACTGCCTACCAAACTCTTGCGCTGAGACGATTGCTCAGCTGCAGCCGCCTCTTGTTCTGCACTCAATAACTTAGACGCAAGCAAGGTCATCGCCTTAGCTTTGTTTTTGTGCTGGGAACGTTCGTCCTGACCCTCAACAACTACGCCTGTTGGCAAGTGAGTAATACGAATTGCAGAGTCAGTTTTGTTGACGTGCTGACCACCCCCACCCGATGCACGGAAAGTATCAATTCGAAGATCAGCCTTATTAATCTCAACATCATCAACAGATTCGATTT
>NZ_LWFH01001546.1:0-1029 GCF_001635725.1 Oleiphilus sp. HI0066 | reverse complement strand
TTCCAAATTTAACTGTATTATTTAAAGGTAAATATCGTGGAGCTATTGTCTGGCGCCGATATGATTACTCACTCCCTTGCGGACCAAGGCGTTGAGTACATCTACGGATATCCAGGTGGAGCTGCGCTTCATATTTATGATGCGTTGTTTCGACAGGATAAAGTTAAACATATATTAGTTCGTCACGAGCAAGCAGCAGTCCATATGGCTGATGGCTATGCGCGTGCGACAGGTAAAGCGGGAGTTGTATTAGTTACATCAGGTCCAGGTGCAACGAATACGATTACAGGTATCGCAACAGCGTTTACCGACTCTATTCCTATGGTTGTCTTGTGTGGGCAGGTACCTTCAACATTGATTGGTGAAGATGCTTTCCAAGAAACAGACATGATGGGTGTGTCGCGTCCAGTTGTGAAACACAACATGGCGATCAAACATCCTTCAGAAATTCCTGAAACGATTAAAAAGGCGTTTTATATTGCTGAATCTGGTCGACCGGGCCCGGTTGTAATCGATATCCCAAAAGATATGACAGCGCCAAACGAGCGTTTTGAGTATAGCTATCCGAAGAAAGTGAAGCTTCGCTCATACTCGCCGCCAACGCGTGGTCATTCAGGTCAAATTCGAAAAGCAGCTGAGATGCTCTTAAATGCTAAGCGTCCAGTTATATATGCGGGTGGTGGTGTCATTATAGGTGGCGGAACTCAGCAGTTGACGGATTTGGTCAAGCGGTTGAATTACCCAGTGACCTGCACCTTGATGGGTTTGGGTGCTTATCCGGGGACGGGCGAGCATAGTCTAGGCATGCTTGGCATGCATGGGTCTTATGAAGCAAACCAAGCAATGCACCATTCTGATTTGGTTGTGTCAATTGGTGCACGTTTCGATGATCGCGTAACAAATGGCACGGATAAGTTCTGTCCTGGCGCGCGCATTGTTCACGTGGATATCGATCCGGCGAATATTTCAAAAACTATCAAGGTTGATGTGCCAATCGTAGGGCCGGTAGATTCGGTTCTAACTGATCTT
>NZ_LWFH01001545.1:0-1301 GCF_001635725.1 Oleiphilus sp. HI0066 | reverse complement strand
TTCCTCAGGGGTTTCAGTTTCTGGCACAATTAACTTCGCCATCAACAAACCACCCGGAGCAGCCATGAAGCTTGCCGCAATGAGGTACTTTAACTCGACGCCCATCGAGGCATACCCTACCATCACCGAGCCTGCAATCGAGGCTAAGCCGCCGACCATCACCGCAAACAACTCTGATCGCGTCATCCCGGCTATATAAGGTTTAACAACAAGCGGGGCTTCAGTTTGGCTCACAAAAATATTTGCAGTCGCAGATAAAGATTCTGTTTTACTAGTCCCTAATACCTCGCGTAAGCCACCACCTAAAAACTGAATCACTTTCTGCATTACTCCAAGGTAATACAGCACAGCAACTAATGATGAGAAGAACACGACAATCGGCAATACACGAAATGCAAAGACAAATCCGCCTCCACCAAAGACTTCAAACATTTTGTCGCTAACCAGACCTCCAAACAAAAAGCCAATCCCTTCATTCGCATAATTAATGACGTGAGCAACTCCAGCTGTAATGGTATTTAATATTTCTCGACCAATCGGCACATATAAGACCAATGCTCCCAAGACTATCTGGATCGCAAGCGCTCCAAAAACAGTTCTAGGATTTACCGCACCGCGATTAGTAGACAAAAGAAAGCCAATCCCTAGTAAAACTAGAATACCCAAAACGCTAATAAACACACTCATGACTCCAAATCCTTCGCCATTAATTGTGCTGCAAGCGTAGCAAAGTTTTTATTGTTGGCTGGTTTAGCCTAAGTTTTGCAATAAAATCAAACAAAGAAAATTTACTGAGTAAAGTATGAATCAAGTCGTCGTTGTAACAGGTGCCAATCGCGGTATTTGTCTGTCGCTATGCAAACACTATGTTTCTCTAGGGTGGGCCGTGATCGCGGTCTGTCGAACGCCCTCACCTGCGCTAAGCGCCCTTGATGTCAAAATCGTTCAAGACATCGACATTACCCTCCCCTCTTCAATCGCAGCTTTAAAACAATCATTAGGTGACACCAAGATCCACCTTCTGATCAACAATGCTGGCATCTTGCGTGATGAAAAGATCGCAAACTTAAACTACGAAACTATTCGGTACCAATTTGAGGTGAATACACTGGGCCCTCTTCGCGTTACAGAAGCTCTTCAGCGCAATATGACCGATGGTGGAAAAATAGCTTTTATCACCAGCCGTATGGGGTCTATTGAAGATAACACTAGCGGTGGAAGATATGGCTACCGCATGTCTAAATGCGCTTTGAACGCCGCTGCAGTTTCGATTGCTCATGACCTCGCTGACAAAAACATTG
>NZ_LWFH01001544.1:0-2017 GCF_001635725.1 Oleiphilus sp. HI0066 | reverse complement strand
CCATTGCAAGGCGCTAGCGGTCAAAAACAGTTGATCATGTATGGAAAATTCCCTCAGCAATATACACCAGAAGCACGACTACTGATTCAAGCACAGCTCTACGCTCAAACCTTTTTCTCGAGAGAGCAACTCTCAAGCGGAAACAGATTTTGGCATACTTGCGGCGTTGTTCACCTAGCATGGAATGAAAAAGAACGAGCTAAACAGCAAAATGTTGTAGATCGCTTTGAACTGCCTGAGACATTCATGTATCAGGCCGATGCAAATAAACTCAAAGGCCTGAGCGGACTAGATATTCAAGACAGCGGGCTAGTATTTCCACAAGCAGGTTGGTTAGACACAGAGGCATTTTCTAAACATGTACTAGAACATGACAACATTGAGCTAATCAATAAGCGTGAATATACACATCAGGATTGGGAGAGCGATGCGTTACTGAACTCGATGAATGCAGATGCAACGATAATATGTAATGCAGTTTCCTACCAAGATCTAGACATAAACTACCCACTACCAATAAAACCCCTAAGAGGGCAAACAACTCAGTTGTCATCCAAGTCATTCGCGACACCCAAAACAGTTCTATGTGGCGAGGGTTATCTCTGCCCTACATTACACGGCGAACTGCATATTGGTGCCAGTTACGACTTGAATAATTCAGAACCATTTGAATCAAGGGAAGATGATCACGCTAATATCGAAAAACTCGTGACTTGGCTCAAAGGATGGAGCGATCAAGCGACGTTGAATGAACAGGTTTCAGGCCGACATGCAGGTATTCGGACAACGTCAAACGACTACACTCCGATCGTTGGGAAACTACCTCGAACGAGTGCAATGAACAAGCAATATAGTTTTCTTACAAAAAACGCCAAACAAGAAACAATACAAGGCAGATACTACGATCACACATACTTAAACCTAGCTTACGGCTCGAAGGGACTCACCTACTCACCCTTAAGTGCAAGACTTCTTGTGGATACAATTTCTAGTTCAAGTATCGGACTTCCACACGAACAAGCAAAACAACTATCACCAGCGCGATTCTTAATAAAAAGCCTCAAGAAAGGTCATTTTTATTCAACTAATTAATAGGAAGTAGGTTTTCACCATCTGGAGAAAATGGCGTGATTCTGTAGCGGAAGGTACCGTCACCTGACGAGTGATCCTCCTTCCAAAGAACTAAAAATTTGTCTTCGCCTACAACGTCTAAATCTACAATATAATCCGTTCCGGCGGTGCCAAACTGCTGAACTTTTAACAAACTCGGAGTAGCCACAACATCAACCGATGCAAAAAATAAATCTTGCCCTCCTATGATAGAGCCCGCCTCAAACTCTCCGAGAGTCTCGCCAACAACACCAACCCTCTCAAAATCTTCCTTATCAAGAAATGCAATAGCTCGTCCAACGTCATTGGAATCCGTGGCAATAGTGAACAGATTAGATATCGAACTTTCTTCATTTAATCGCAAATTGTACAAAAAAACATCATCTGTTAAGGAAGGTGTAGCATCTCCATCTTTACTGAAAGTCGAACTAACCAAGACACCAAAATTATCGTCACCATAATTGGCAACACCACCTTGCATAAATGCTGCTGGCTGCCTAAGTGACGCACTTGCAACATCTACATCTAAAAATCCATCATCATCTAAAGAGCGTGAAAATATACCCGCACCATCCGTCACGAAAGCGTGAACATTCGAATCATCAACGGACAGCCCTACCATATTATTATCTGATCTATCGCCAACAAAACGGCTATATAAAAGGGACAATGATCCGTCAAATAAATAAACAAAACCTTCTCGGCCATCTTCAGGAGGAATAGTAGACTGACCATCCAAAGAAAGACCCTCGGTACTTCCAGAAACAGCAATTTCACCATTATCAGTAATAACTAACTCAACAACTTCATCAACAACTTCAGAACCATGCTGACTTTGAGCTAATACAGTCACCGCACCGCTATCATTAACTCTAAGTTTTACAACAGCAAAGTCTTGCCCCCCCCA
>NZ_LWFH01001543.1:0-1318 GCF_001635725.1 Oleiphilus sp. HI0066 | reverse complement strand
TCTGTTGTGTCGCTTTTCAAACAGTGGCAGTCAGAGAATTATGTTCAAACGGAGCAAGAACTAGAGACGATGTTATTTCAGATAAATATCGGTGATGGCGGAGCACTGCTATCAAGTTTTAGTCTTTTGAATAACAGGCTTGAAGTGCTCAATAGCTTTCTCGAAGGCGTGCTCGATTCTGAGCAAATCTGTGTAGCAGGGAGACACTCGTCAAAGATACTGCAAAACGTCGTACAAAAATATTTTGTGGGTGAGGTTCAGCAGTGGGCTGCGGATCTTAATCGCCGACAGTACGCATTGAGCGAAGCAATGGCCGATTTGGAGGGCGAATTAGCACCGATGCTCAGTGAGAGTTATGCGCGATGGAGGAAAGAGAGAACAGCTGTTTTTCAACGCAATAAAGCCTTGATTCAACGCCATGTGCTATTGATTGGAAAGTTAATAAATGAAGAGAAACTAGCGGTGCATTNCGACCGCTAGTATCGATTGAAGAGCCTTACTTTATTGTTGCGAATGTTTCGCCCATACGAACAGGTGATTCTGCTTTCAATGACTCTTCGAAGTTGATGGTGTTTGGTGGTGCACAGAAGACGACGGTAGACCCTAGCTTAAAACGGCCCATTTCTGCGCCTTTTTCAATCGTGATTGGCTCTTCGTTGTCGTAGTCAAAACTGACAACATTTTTACGCATTGGCGCGACAAGACCAGCCCATGTTGTTTCGACGCTTGCAACAATCATTGCGCCAACCAAAACCATTGCAATCGGGCCGATTGCTGTATCGAAAATCGCTACGACTCGCTCATTACGTGCAAATAAATTTGGAACGCGTTGCGCTGTTACAGGGTTAACCGAGAAGAGTTTTCCAGGAACATAAATCATTTTTTTCAATGTGCCTGTGATAGGCATATGAATGCGATGGTAGTCTTTAGGTGAAAGATAAATCGTTGCGAAGTCACCATCCATAAACGGTTGAGCAAGTTTTTCATCGCCACCCAGCAATTCATTGACGTTAAAGCTTTGGCCTTTTGCTTGGAATATTTGTCCGCCTTTGATTTCACCTAACTGACTGATTGCACCATCAACTGGCGAGCAAAGAATGTTATCTCCCTCTACAACAGGGCGAGCACCGTCTTTGAGAGCGCGGGTAAAGAAATCATTGAAGCTAGGGTAGGCAGTTGGGTTTGGTTCTGCCGCTTCGCTCATGTCGACGTCATACTTGTCGACGAACCAGTTGATAAAGTTGTTTTTGACTGGTTCGAATGTTGTGCTCGCTACTTTGCCAGCAACGCGCGAAATAAAGTGCTGTGGGCTGATGTA
>NZ_LWFH01001542.1:0-776 GCF_001635725.1 Oleiphilus sp. HI0066 | reverse complement strand
CTTTCTCGAATAATGAAGGGATCAATATTCAAGGTGACATTCTCTAAAACGACATTTGTGTTCGTTAATTCAAGCGTCAAATTCTGCGCTTTATCAAGAGATAGTTGACCATTAATTTCATAGCTAATGGCTCCCTCGGCTCGTGAGGTAAAATCTTTGGCAAGATATGCAAAAGCTTTTGTTTGCAGCTCTGCGAGGGACGATGAAAATGATGCCTTGCCTGACAATCCTTCATCTGAAGAATGGAAATCAAAGTCGGTGTCTAGATTCAGCGCAGCGTCGTTCACTAAAGCGTCTAGATGAAAGGTCCCTCTAAGTGAGTCGCTAGCTAACGTCAGTTCAGATAGATTAAGCTTGTTTAGTTGCGCGCTATGTTGTTTGTCGTTGTTGCTGAATTCAATGCTGAGAGCATCAATCTCTAACAGCGGTACATTCAAACTCCACGCTTTAGGGGTAGCGTCGTTATTAGTGTTTGTCTCTTGCTCTTTTTGGTTTGAGTTTTCTGGAATATCAAAAGCGGCAACTCGAGTCGCATCACCATTTCGTTCAATGTTTAGTTGAATATTGTCAAAATCTAGGGCGTCGAACGACACGACATTTTGAGTGAGAGACCAAAGGTTAAGATCAATCACGGCTTCAGAGATCTCTATGCCTAAGTTTTTGTCTTTCGTGTTGATGAGTTGGAAATCTTCAATGCTGACTGCGCCTTTGAATGGATTGAGGCGTACATGACTCCCGTCACTTAATTGCAGTTTATAGTCTACAAGGACTTTGGG
>NZ_LWFH01001541.1:0-1350 GCF_001635725.1 Oleiphilus sp. HI0066 | reverse complement strand
AATTATTATCTTCCCTAGCAGGGCTTTGTGAGCACGATCAAGCGGTCATTAGTTACTCTGGTATCGATGTTAGAAAAATTGCCAACCGAGATTTGACACCTTATATCTCACTTTGTCCGCAACAACCAAAATTAGTCAAGGGTTCGTTTTTAGACAACATCACGTTACATAACAAAAGCAGAGAATCATCTGCCTATGACGTGTCACATGAAATTGGGTTGACGAAAGATTTGGCCAAGTTCCCTAAGTCTTTCGATGAGTACCTTGATAATGTTGACTATGGTGTTTTTCACCAAGGCATGCGACAGAAAATCGCGATCGCAAGATGTCTCTGTTCCAATACGCCGGTTTTACTGTTTGATGAGATCAACTCTGACATGGATCCGGTATCTAATAATCTATTTTTGGAGGCCATAAAACGCCGTCAAAAGGACCATATTATTATTCTTGTAAGCCAGCAGTCGCAGTTTATTAACTTGGGCACAAAATATCTTTGCGTTTGAGAAAAATACAGTACAGGGGCAGATGAATGAATAATTACCATGAATATGACAGCGACCGTTTCGATCCACTCTCAGACGGATCTGACGGACATCGTTTCTCCCTCGATGATAGTGAGAAAGAAACCCACAACAATATAAGGGTATTGGTTAGGTTTTTGAAAAATAGAGCTTTCGAGGGTGACAGTTTAACTGTAAGACGTGTCCTTGGTTATAGAGACGCATTTGTTCGGACTGATCAACTTGCAGAAGTGTTAGGGCGGCTTGGATTTTTGAGAAATTATGATGAGATTTTTTCAAGCCAATCTGAATGTCGACGATTTCCTTATTTTGTTGTGGATGATGAAAAGCTGTTACTAGTTGAATCAATTGATCGTGATTCCATTTACCACGTTTTCGATGGTGATGATTACCTTGAGATGCGAGAAAGTCAGCTGCTTAACAAGCGGATGATGTACTTTATTTTTGACGAAGAGAAAGAGCATCTTGAAGCAAGAAATATTGATTATGTTCGAGAAACATTTGCACGATTCAAACCTTTAAAAACTCATGTACTTTTGACTAGCGTGTTAACTGGATTTTTTGCGTTGTCAGTACCACTAATAGTCATGGTGGTTTACGACCAGGTTTTACCCACGGGTTCTTACCTAGTTCTCATTGGCAGTATTATCGGAGCACTGATACTACTCGGATCTGAGTTTGTGATGAGATTGATTCGTGGACGTATCTTGTGTCAAGTGTCTACACGGTTCTCATCCATCATGAAGCCGAAAGTACTTAATAGGATTGTACGCCATCGGCTAATCGATTTGCTCAACTCTGAACTTTCGACCAAGTCACAGCGCGTTGC
>NZ_LWFH01001540.1:0-711 GCF_001635725.1 Oleiphilus sp. HI0066 | reverse complement strand
TTCTGAGACCCAAATAACCAAACTTGTCCACCTTCAGCAATATGGCGACGTGCGATCTCTGCATAGTGCCTCTCTGGCCACTTCTTAGCACGCCCAAACTCCGCACCCGGACATAGCGCTAGCACCGACTTACTCTTGTCCAAACCGAACTTCGTCATCGCTTTAGCAATATTCTCTGTCGCAGGAACAAGCAAGGGAGCCGGACACTCAAATGCATCTGGCGTTGTTCCCTTGTCATAAGCGAGCCCAACATACTTATGCACCATCAATGAAAAAACGCTTTTATCTAGCTGACGCAAATCATTGACCACGCCATAGCGCATTTCACCTTTCCAGGCAGTACGTCGAGGAATCTTCGCAAACCACGGAATCAATGCCGACTTAAACGAATTTGGAAGGACAATCGCCCAGTCGTATTGCTCTGAGCGCAAACTATGCCCAAGCATTCTGCGAGATTTAATATCAAGCACACCATGCCCTAAAGGCATATCAATGGCTTTATTCACTTCAGGCATTGCTTCAATTATGGGGCGACTCCAAGCTGGAGCAAGAACATCTATTTGTACAGATGGGTGGAGTCGACGCAAAGCAATAAATAAACTCTGCGCCATCACCATATCGCCAACCCAGGACGGGCCTACGATAAAAATTTTCAAATCAGTATCTCCGATACCGTAAAACGCAATTAAACTAGCGTCAGCCAGTCTTGGT
>NZ_LWFH01001539.1:0-476 GCF_001635725.1 Oleiphilus sp. HI0066 | reverse complement strand
AGCAGCAAAAGTACAGACATTAACCCTCAAACCTGTAACAGGCTCTCAACAAGATCAAATATCCGTGACCCCTATTTCAGGTATTGAACAAATAAGAGCCATCAAGAATAAAACCGCTTTGCATCAAGCCGTCTTAAAAGACCATGCCTCCTTCACACGCTACCCAAGCAGCAATGTTCGTGTTGATCGATTGGAACGCGACCCAGTGACCATGACTTACGAAACGCATCAACGCACGACAGAAAGCGAAGACATGCGCACATCCATCACTGCATGGACCGATAAAAAATACATCAATCAAGGTCAAGCGCTGACATTGTTCTCACGCATCGATAGTGTTGAGCTACAAGGCTTGAGCAGCAAAATCATGGCGCAAGTGTACTTTAGTGAACAGCAAAACATTCTCATCGAAAATCTTCAGGCACGCCAACAAGACGGTACGTATTACCTCACTATTTCAGAGGAGCAAACGAGCT
>NZ_LWFH01001538.1:0-1705 GCF_001635725.1 Oleiphilus sp. HI0066 | reverse complement strand
TTCGGTCGAAGTCATTGGTGGCCTGAGTCAGGTCGTTTCTCTTCATGGTATACAGGTAAACCCTTTTGTTGGACTTGTTGACCATGATATTTCAGTGGTACCCAGCCCCTATGAAATTGAAAGTGTCTTTCGCGTTCCATTGGACTTCTTTTTAGATGCACAACCTATTCGTCGAGATAAAATGACCTACAAAGGAACCTCTCTTGCAGTTCCATCGTATGAGTATGACTATCAGGGTATCCGTTATGAAATTTGGGGGCTCACAGCGATTGTGCTGGTTGAGTTTTTGAATGTCGCAATGGATGCAAGAATAACAATATTTGATGACTACCTGAAGGATAGAGATGAAATTCAGCCTAAACGATAAGCAACCTGTTCAACATGGTGCTCCAGGCTTTATCGCGCCTAATGCGAGCTTGATTGGTGATATTGAATTGCATGAGGACGCGAGCGTTTGGTTCAACGTTGTAATCCGTGCAGATAATGACAAAGTCGTTGTTGGCCCGCAAAGCAATATTCAGGACGGGTCGGTATTGCACATCGATCCCGGATTTCCTCTTAATATAGGCAAGGGCGTCACTATCGGTCACAATGTCATGTTGCATGGCTGTACGATCGGTGATTACAGCTTGATAGGCATCAACGCGGTAGTGTTAAATGGCGCCAAAATTGGGAAGCATTGTTTGATTGGTGCGAATGCATTAATCACAGAAAATATGGAAATCCCTGACGGTTCAATGGTGGTAGGAAGCCCCGCCAAAATTAAACGCACTCTCAGCGACCAGCAAATGAAAATGCTGGAGCTAAGTGCAGCGCATTATGTGTCGAATTCTCAGCGCTATCAAAAGCATTTGAAACAGCTAGAAGATGCATAGTTAGTAAAACTATGGGGTGATTTTTAAGATTTCCTCTCTGTGTTAGAAGTAAAGAATGAGTATAGAAAGTAAACCGATTGCCTCTCCTTGCGTGAGTATTTGCGCCCTAGACGAAAATGACGTGTGCGTTGGATGTCACCGTACCGGCCAAGAAATAGCAGGTTGGGGAATGAAATCAGAACCTGAAAAAGCTGAGATTATGGAACGCGTTCGCGAGCGCGAAAAAGGCTCTTACATATAGGTCGTGAGCGACAACAAGGAAAACAACAATGACAACATTAGGAACGGCGCTGACTAGTCACGCAACAAAAGTACTTTTTTGTGGTGCGGGTGAGCTTGGTAAAGAAGTGGTGATTGAACTTCAGCGCTTGGGTGTTGAAGTTATTGCAGTTGATCGCTACGAAAATGCGCCCGGCATGCACGTGGCTCATCGTTCTTATGTTGTTGATATGCTTGACCCAGTCGCATTGCGTGCGGTCATTGAAAAAGAAAAACCAGATTTTGTTGTTCCTGAAATTGAAGCGATTGCGACGGCTGAACTGCTTAAACTCGAAGAAGAGGGCGTGCATATCGTGCCTTCGGCTCGCGCAGTGAACTTGACGATGAACCGAGAGGGCATTCGCACCTTAGCTGCCCAAGAGTTGGGTTTGCCAACCTCTACCTATGAGTTCGCTGATAACATTGATGATTTTAAAGCCGCCATTGAGCGCATCGGCTTCCCTTGTTTCGTCAAACCTATTATGAGCTCTTCTGGCAAAGGGCAGAGTCGTTTAAGCGAAGCGGATCAGATTGAATCAGCTTGGGAATACGCACAATCCGGTGGTCGCGCT
>NZ_LWFH01001537.1:0-1346 GCF_001635725.1 Oleiphilus sp. HI0066 | reverse complement strand
CATCTCTGGAAAAACTGTTGAACGACGAGACCAAGTTTTAATTGGCTTCTTGTCGCCCTTCTCCAGAGCCGTTTCTACTTTCTTTAATAAATGAAGGTCAATAAATGGACCTTTTTTCAAAGAACGTGGCACAGCGTAATCCTCTTCTTAATTACTTAGCCGACCGACGACGTACAATCATCTTGTCAGTGCGTTTGTTCTTGCGAGTCTTATGACCTTTAGTAGGCACACCCCAAGGAGTAACAGGGTGACGACCACCAGAGGTTCGCCCTTCACCACCACCATGTGGGTGGTCAACTGGGTTCATAACAACACCACGCACTGTTGGTCGAATACCGCGCCAACGTGATGCACCCGCTTTACCTAATTGACGTAGGCTATGCTCGCTATTAGAAACCTCACCCAAAGTCGCACGACATTCAGCAAGCACTTTACGCATCTCACCAGAACGCAAACGAAGAGTTGCATATGCACCTTCTCGCGCTACTAGTTGTGCAGAAGTACCAGCACTACGTGCGATCTGAGCGCCTTTACCAGGCTTCATCTCGATGCAGTGAATAACACTACCTACTGGGATATTTCGCATTGGCAATGTGCTACCAACCTTGATTGGCGCATCTTCACCAGAGCGAACTTCATCACCTGCCTTAAGACCTTTAGGAGCGATAATGTAACGACGCTCACCATCAGCATACTTAAGCAATGCAATGTGCGCAGAACGATTTGGATCATATTCCAAACGCTCTACAGTCGCAGGAATACCATCTTTCCCACGCTTGAAGTCGATCAAACGGTAGTGCTGCTTGTGACCACCACCCTTATGACGAGTTGTAATGCGACCGTTATTGTTACGACCGCCGCTCTTAGACTTTTTCTCTACCAATGGCGCGTAAGGACGGCCTTTATGTAGGTCAGGGTTTACAACCTTAACTACGTGACGGCGACCGGCAGAAGTCGGTTTGGCTTTAACGACTGGCATAACTATCTCCTACCTTATTCAACATCCATAAAGTCGATGTCTTGACCTTCAGCCAAACGAACATACGCTTTACGAATATCTTTACGCTTACCAAGACCGTTACGCGTAAGCTTGGTCTTGCCCTTGATATTTACAGTTTGAACTGACTTAACATCTACGTTAAACAACGCTTCAACTGCTTTCTTGATTTCTGGCTTGCTCGCATCTGGAGCAACCTTGAAACAAACTTGATCGTTTTCTGTAGCCATTGACGTTTTTTCAGAAACGTGAGGGCCTAGAAGCACTTTATAGATACGTTCTTGGTTCATCCCAACATCTCCTCAATCTTTTTCAAAGCAGCTACAGTAACAACTACTTTATCGTGGCC
>NZ_LWFH01001536.1:0-1545 GCF_001635725.1 Oleiphilus sp. HI0066 | reverse complement strand
AGTATAAGAGATAATTCGCGGCACTTGCGGTTCACTTAGATAAGGTTTGTGATTAGTGGCGTGGTATTCGTATTCGTGTTGTTTGATGCCAGCACAGATCAATATCAGGTAGACAAGGAAATATTGCAATGGAGTTTCGTAAAGGAGAAGGCGAAGCGACTTACTTTCGCTCTGAACGCCTTCAAGTTATTGATGGTCAGTATTACATTGCCACACGAGAGGGTGAAGACCTTGGTCCTTTTGGCACGAGAGTTGAGGCAGAGAGAGGCTTAGCGCGCTTTATTGAGGCAATTCAAGATCATGACAATTACAGGTTGGCAAAATCTGCGGCATTAAACGGCGCCTGGGCGACGAATAATTTTCGCTAGTTGGCCGCAACGCATATCATCTGTTGCGAGTTTTTCGGCCAGAATTATCATCCTTTAAAACGTGACGAAGTACTCGCTCTTCCTTATGTATCAACATCTTACTTAAGTTTGTTGGCACAATAGCTAGCAGTATTCAAAAAAGCTTTCGTTTGTATTAACAAAAATAATGACGAGTCAGTGATGAGCGATATTTCAGCTAATTCAGATCCATCTCCAGTTTCATCTTCTCCTTTTTCAAAATTTAAAAAGATATCTCAAGCTATTCTTACAGGAATTATTTTGCTGTTATTGCTCGGCACCATTACATCCGGTACGAGTGAAAATATGCATGCGCAAATGCTTAAACTTGGTGCATATTTGTGGGATGACTATTTTGTGTTGCGAGGCGATCGTCCGATTACGGAGTGTGACCCACAAGAAGACATAGACAGTCGCTTAGATGTTCTAGAGCAAGAGCATATTGCTGAAAATGAAGCGTTTTCACTGTTGGTTGATGATTTTGATAGAGACTCGGCACGAGAGTCATTGGTGCGACAGCTCAGGGTTTGTCAGAAGAAGCATGATGAAGCCGCTATTTACGATCAAAACCTTACTCCTTCAGTTGAGGTATTCCGCTCCTTGGAGCACGTGTTTGCTGACATTAGTTTGTTTGCGATCGCGCATCAGAAGCTGACCTTAATAAGTCTATTAATGCTCGCCACGATTGTGGCAACCGCTAAGCGCAGCCATATTGCTTTTAGAGCGGTTCACCATTTTAAAGATCACTATATTTCGACTACGGCGCAGTTTATTTCTCATGTCGGCCTTGGCGTTTCTGGGTATGCCTTCTACATCGGGTCGTTGAATTCAGGAACCGAAGTGACCAATCCAGAGTTGTTCTTTGCGCTCATGGGAGGCTGTGCGGTGTTGTCTGCGATTAACGTCTATCAGTTCTTCACTCCGCGTCGTGATGAGTTAGAAGAGGGTGGTGGATGGCTGCGCTCCTTACTTACGATTCCAATTCAAACCTTCATGTTACTCGCAGCGTGCTTTCATTTCTTTATTACAGAAGGTCATTTGCCGGGCATCGCTATTTATTTCACGCAGATCTTCCAGCTCACCAATCTTCATTTGGCGATTGGTCTTTATATTCTTGCCGGCATGATGCTAAAAGAAACACTTCTAGGTGCGAAGTTGT
>NZ_LWFH01001535.1:0-1132 GCF_001635725.1 Oleiphilus sp. HI0066 | reverse complement strand
TAACCTGACAACGGTTACGAAGACGGCTAGGGCTCGCATTGCGTGGAAGTTTTTGAAGCTTCTTCTGCGCTTCCCAGCGATCTTCTTCAGAAGTCGCTGGGCTTGCAATAATAGCTTTCAATTCCGCACGCTTAGCTGCAAATTTTGCAACTGTTTTTTCGCGCTTAATTTCGCGCTGCTTCATTGAGATCTTAGCCATTTGCTCTTACCTTTATTTCTTGAATGGGAAGTTAAAGGCACTTAGCAAAGCGCGGCCTTCATCGTCCGTTTGAGCAGAAGTAGTGATCGTGATATCTAAACCACGAACTTTATCTACTTTATCGTAATCAATTTCAGGGAAAATGATCTGCTCTTTAACACCCATGCTGTAGTTGCCTCGACCGTCAAAAGACTTTGAGTTCAAACCACGGAAGTCACGGATACGAGGAATAGCAATACCAACCAAACGCTCGAAAAATTCCCACATACGCTCACCGCGCAGTGTTACTTTACAACCGATTGGATAGCCTTCACGTACCTTAAAGCCTGCAACTGACTTGCGTGCTTTAGTGATAACTGGCTTCTGACCAGCAAGCGCTTCTAGATCTGCAACTGCATTCTCTAATAGCTTCTTGTCGTTCAATGCTTCGCCTACACCCATGTTCAAGGTGATCTTTTCAATGCGAGGTACCTGCATAGAGCTCTTGTAGTTGAACTCTTTTTGCAGCGCAGGTACGACTTCGCTTGTATATACTTCTTTCATATGTGCCATATCGCTACCTGCTTATTTATTGGTCGACAACTTCGTTGTTCGACTTAAACACACGTACCTTCTTGCCATCTTCAAGGACTTTGAAACCAACACGATCGGCTTTGTTAGTAGTAGGATTAAAAATCGCTACGTTAGAAGCTTGAATTGGAGCTTCTGCTTCAACAATACCGCCTGGTGTACCCAACATTGGGTTTGGCTTGGTATGACGCTTAACCATGTTAATACCAGAAACAACCAAACGGCCATCCTGCATAACACGCGTTACTTTACCGCGCTTACCATTGTCCTTGCCTGCTATGACAATCACTTCATCGTCACGTCTGATCTTTTTCATAACGGGCCTCTATCCTTAAAGCACTTCAGGTGCTAGGGAGATAATCT
>NZ_LWFH01001534.1:0-1991 GCF_001635725.1 Oleiphilus sp. HI0066 | reverse complement strand
TCAATCATATGAAGCTAACTTTTACATAAAACCTGAAGCGATCGGCGCAGCAGCGGTTGAGTACTTGGATTTATTTGGTCTAACTGCATACGGCTACATGTGGGCACGCATGGTTGCAAAAGCAGCACCTAAAGTTGAAGAAGATGTGTTCTATGCGAATAAGCTTAAGACTGCTAACTTCTTCTTTAGTCGTCTTCTTCCAAGGACTCTTTCTCTTCTTGAGACGATTAAGTCTGGTAGTGAAGATACGATGGCGCTTGAAGCTGAAAACTTCTAAGTCTTATTTAGCGTCAATAAAAAACCGGTACTTGTTACCGGTTTTTTTATGTCTGACATTCGGCCAAAAAAAAGCGGCGTGGTCGCCGAACAAGACCATCGCCGCTGAGGTTAAACAAACTAATAACTAAGGAGGGAAATGAAAACCCTGAAACATCTCTGTTTCGTTAAGATAGATATTAGTTTTGGATGGGGCGTATTTTGATCGGCCGAAAGGCTTATTTGCTGAAAGTTAATAAAAACGAAAGGCGAGTTACTTAATTAAATAGCTTAAGAAGGCTGTCTTTAATCTTGTCTACGGCTTCGTTATCTTTCCCAATGATGCCGTCCAAGCGTTCACGATGCTTATTGATGACGCGATCAAGCTCTTTTTCTGTTTTGCGCTTTGCTTCATCAATAGCTGCATTTTGAACTTGCTGCTTCAGTGCGCTGTAGTTGATGTCGCAACGATGTTGATTGGCAATTAGCTTGCCTTGGCATGTTAAAGGAATGCTAATGTTCTGAAGTTTTGGATTGATGCGACAGGCATGTGTTGCGCCGTTCGCTTCAGGTTTTATGTAAAAGTTAGCTTCATATGATTGATTTAGAATATCAGCAGTACCATTTACGATTGTGTTCGTGCTATTCGAATTAAGCTTTGTATGTTGGGTTTGTATGACGGAGTTGTTTAACTCGATTGTACTTGTTAGCTTTTTGATGCTCGTTGAAGAGCCCGCTTTCTCAATGTCATATTTGTCATTATTAATATATGAAATGCCTTTACAGAGCCAAGCATCAATATTTATTCCGTCCACACGACCCTGTTGAAGTTCAGCTTGAACACTTCCTGAGTTAGTAGCTTTAAGATCTGGGATGGTGTTACCCGTCAGGGATATGGCGCCATTTAGATCAAGTGTACCTGCAAAGGAAATATCGTTTGTTTGCAGAGTAGGCGGCATAAGTTCTCCAACAATAAGACTATTCGCATCAATGCTAAGATCCCAAACTGGATTGGGCAGTTGTACATTCACGACTGCGGCGGCTGTGATACTTCCGTTCGCGACTGAGGCTTCATTAGTGCTTCTTATACGGCCGTTGTTTATCAAAATCGATGTTTTTATCCCTGAAGCCTCAATGTGCTGATATCTCAGTTTGTCTTGCACGAGATTAAAGGAGATGTCCGCCTTTTGGATGAAGTCCAATGGCAAGATCTGTTTGACTGCTTCGTTATTTGATTCAATTGCAGCGATATGTGGCGCGGTAACCTGCTTTTGCGAAGGAATTATGGCAGCGAGGTAGTTGTCTATAACCGCCTGATCGCCAGCCAATGAGATGTCATAAAAGTTGGCAGCTGGGCGCGCTTTAATTGAACCCAAGAACTTTGATTCGTCGAACGCTAAGTCGAAATTAGTGCTCTGTAAAGTTCCTGAACGAAATGTAAATGGAGCATCAACTCCTATGTTTTTAAAGGCTTTGTCGTTAATCGGTAAATTTAAACCTAAGTATTGGTTTACATTTGCAAGAGCAAAGGGTGCAACGTGAATCATGCCCGTTATATCAGGACTGGTGCGAAGCTTCTTGGCGACAAATTGAGTATCTAAAGCAATGCTGGCGCCACTGACCTGCATGCTCGAAGCGTTTAGTGTGTCACCTTTCAGGTCATACTCAAAGTTTCCAGTTAGCGAGAGCTGTATGGTTTTCTTATTAGGCATTATCCCAGAAAGGTCGAGATTATT
>NZ_LWFH01001533.1:0-12274 GCF_001635725.1 Oleiphilus sp. HI0066 | reverse complement strand
GAATAGCTAGATCAAGACGATAGTTGTCGACAGTGTCTTCTAGATCAGAGTATTGATAGAACATCTTATTTTTATCGATCACCAAACCTGAGCCACTCGCGGCATCTTTATACACATACTCAAATGTGCCTGGTTCAAGACGCGTTGCAGTTGACGTCGAATAGCCCCAATCAAGCTCCATGGCATATTCAGGCTTGCTCCAAATATCTAGTACATGCGAGCCATTCAATTGATGAGAAAGCATCTCTTGTTCGGTATATCGTAAAAGTGTTTTTTCTGAGTAAGAACCTTCTACAAAATCATCAGACTTTTTGAGTTTTGTTTGATCTTCCTCTTCAACCAAACCCAATAAGGTGTACTTAATTTTTTGCCCTTGTTGCGGTTCTAAACCCAAGCTCACTAGCCCGCCGAACTTTTCATTCAACGTGGTTCTTTCAGACGTACTTGCAGTATCAATTGCTTGTGAACCATTCACGATCTGATAATCGTCTTCGATCACCTCTCCACTGCTTGATTGCTTACTTTTGTAATAGAGATTGCCCGCAAATCCGTATTGCATGCCGCCTGATGTTTTAAAGCTTTGCCCTGCCGAGAGATCCACACTAGAACCAGGTTTTAACTTAGTAGTTTCTAAACCGTAGTCACGGTAATTGACCATCGCACGATCAAGTGCCAAACGTTCAGCAGGTGTTAGTCCTGGTACTAAAATGGTGTTCCCCACCCTCACTTCATCCGCAAGTTCTTGGAAGCCATTACTTTTCTCGATTAGCAAAGGTGGCAACTCCGTACGATTATCCGGCTGATAAATAACTTCATCTCCCGTGTAATCGTTGACTGAAATACTAATACTGCCGCCTATATAATTATCTTCTTTGGGAATGTCTTTGGTATTAATTTGAATGGTGCCACCGCCAAAGGTACCGGGTAGATCGCTAGAGTATGTCTTTTGAATATCCATACTTTGAATCACACCAGCAGGAAAGATATCTAGGGGAACAACACGTTTTGTTGGTTCTGGAGAAGGTACCTCCAAACCATTAAGTAGCACTGCACTGTAACGCTCACCCAAACCACGCACGTACACAAATTTGCCATCAACAACAGTGATACCTGTAACACGCTTTAGTGCACCCGCAGCATCGGAATCACCTGACTTTTTAAACTGCTCACTAGAAATCGCATCCGATACCACATCGGCATCTTTCAACGCGGCGATATTCGATGCCAGACTGCCTTCGACAAAAGGTGCACTCACAACAAACTCATCCAGCACGATATCGGCTTTCACTAAACTCATATTTTCAGAGCTTGTTTGATTGGCCGTCACACTAATATCTTTGCGAATTTGCATGACATAATTTGGGTGAACAACAGAGATATCGTAAACGCCTTGAGAAAGTGCAACCCTTGCTACGCCTTGCTCATTCGTGGAGGCATCGATGGCATAACCACGGAAGAATAAACGTGCCTCTTTCACGGGTTCATTAGAAACAGAATCGAGCACAGTCAGCGATAATTCACCTTTTGGCCCCTCCTGCTTTTTGAGCTGTTGAACCTCAAAATCTTGACTGTATTCTGAGAGGGGTAAATCAAGGTCTACATTCGCTCCATCCTTTGTCAGAGATAGAAAGACCTGACTAGACACATCTGCCTGAATCGCCACCTCAGTTAATGCGAACAGTGATTCTTCTTGTTCTGTGCGCGGTTGATAATATCCAACTTCATAATTACCAGACGTCAACGAAAACGATGCTGCACCATAGCTATTAGTAAGGGCAGAAATCTCCCCAGCCTGCACTCGAATATTGGACTGCGCCACGCCATCCTTGAACACGAACACATATAAATTCTTTTGCGAAGACGACGCAAAAGCTGGAGTTGTTGTAAAAGCGATAAGTGCCGATAGACAAATAATCGCGCGCACTATGAGGCGATTAACGGCATGCATACGGGTCATTCTGACAGATCTCTATTTGCTTAAATAAATAAGTCGCTTTGGTAAACAGCTGACTATCGTTGATTTGTTGTAGGTATGAAGTGGCAATGGGGTAATTGCCATTTTTGAAATGCGCAAAACCTAAGGCGTATAAAATATTGTCATCTGACAATAGGTCGTAACGTTTTAATGGTTCTGTCTTAGCAACCATCGACTCATAGTCTTCTAGCTGAATATCAATGCCAATGCGCTGACGGAACTTTTCTTCTTGCTCAAGGATTCGGCGATTTAATTGCAGAGCGCGCACCGGACTCTCCGCTTTCAAATACAAAGCAGATGCTTTGGCTGAAAATCGTGGAAACTGCATTGAGGCGAACTCGTAAACGAGGGCCGCCATCATGTACTGCTGCTGATCAACATAGACTTGACCAAGTAACTCAAGAAGCTTGTCATTATCGTTATATTTAATGACGCCCTCCTCAAGAAGCACTGCGGCTTGCTCATATTCACCACTTTCTCTCAAAGCATATGCCAAGGCTAAGTAATCATTCGCCGTATAACCCTGCGCTTTTAAATATTGACGCGCATACTCTTGGGCTTGCTGGTAGTAGCCTAGCTCCAACAAGTAATAGAATTTCTGGCTATAAAACTGCGCGTATTGTGGGTGACGATCAATCCCTTGATCTAGCGTGTTCCACGCAGCTTCCATGTTCTTTATCTGCTTAAAAGCCTCTGCTTTAATGACTAGCATCTGAGGATTTTCAAGCGTTTCCTCGCCTGCTTGATCTAGCGCTGCGATCAACATGTCGTATTCATTACGCTGCCAATAATTACGGGCTTTGTAGAAGTAAATACTCGGATTAGATTGCCCTTGCTCAATCGCGGCATCTAAAAAAATGTTGGATACCAAGGGGTAACCGGTTTTCTGAAAAACAAGTCCTTTTAGCGTGTAATACGTCGCGAAATCAAAGTCATCGACCAGGACATCAACTTTATCTAACACGCTTTTTGCTCGTTGAATGTAGCCGTCTTTAACCAGTGTTGAACTCAGTGCGAGATAATCAATTTTTTGTGGTCCTGAAGCCTGCGCAAGGTTCGCAACCAAAACCATAACAAGGATAAAAATGCGTTGTCTCATGATGCTAGCGATCCAATTTAAAGACGATTTTTTGCATGGCCCAAACTTTTACTTTTTGACCGTTATATGTGCCGGGCTCAAACTTCCAGCGTCGAATCGTGCTTTCGGCTTTTAGATCGAATATTTCAGCCGGCTTTGATTCAATGATGTCCACGTCTTCAACATTACCCTGCTCATCAATCAAGACATTCATCGTCACATACCCACTTACACCTTGTTTACGCGCAAGTTCGGGATACACAATCGGCGAACGTTTTCTTACCTTTGGCGGCACATCAACCGTGCTTTTATCCATCACTTGATCGCCTGCTGACCCAATTAAATTTGCGTCATCAAACTCAGCGAACTGCGCTTGATCAAACAAAGGCACGCCAAAACTTAAGCCACTACCAGACAAATCGCTGCCAATCGCATTAGGTTGAATTGATGGTAAATCGCGTCTTGGCTGACGCTCCTGTTGCTTAGGTTTAGGCTTGGGTCTTTCTTTTGTGATTTGCTGTTGTCGTTCTAGCTCAAAATTAGTTGCGCCACCTTGGAGCTTTTCGCGATCAAAGTCTGATTCGTTCAAACCAATCACCACAACAAACAACAGAAAAGGCACTAAAACAGCGGCGACAATCGAAAAAAATTGCCGTGACACGCCTTGTCTCATTTCAATTGAATTCATCATAAGGCGCTACTCACGACTCCTGCTCAGTCGCGACGCCAACATTACTCGCACCGGATAACTTCGCTTGATCAATCACTTCAAGAACGAGTTTGGCTGGCACATTTTCATCAGTCACAACCAAGACACTTTTGTCAGTACTCGTGCGTAACATATCGCGCAACTTGCTCTGCAAGCTGTATACACGCACAGGCTGGTTGTCGACATACACATCACCAAAGCTATCAATAAAAATACGTGTCGCCTTGGTAGAAGCCGCTGCTGCACTGGCCGCATTCGGTCGTTCAAGATCTAGTTTCATGTCTTTAACGAAGGTAGTCGTCACCATGAAGAAGATTAACAAGATGAACACCATGTCGATCAATGGAGAGATATCTACCTGCCCTTCTTGCTCGCTCTCTTGTCTGTATCTCATATTCTTTCTCGCTTATTTTATTTGCTCAGAGACGCTTGCTTTTGAGCGCACACTAAGTCTCGAATTTGATCCAACTCTCGACAGACATTGCGCTCTTTGCGCTCAATCATTCGTCCAACAAGTAAGCCTGGGATAGAAATCGCCAAACCTACTTGTGTTGTAAATAGCGCCTTACTGATCCCGCCTGCAATGCCGCCGGTTTGCGTAAATAGCGACATCGTGCCTAGGGAGTCAAAGGTCTCCATCATTCCATCGACTGTACCGAGCAAACCTAACAACGGAGCAACAGCAACGAGCGAACGCACTAAGCTACGATGCCTCGCCATGGTTTCTTTCAAATTAAAAAAATGCTCGTCGATACGCGCTTTCACGTTCACTGGACTGCGATACTCACGAGAAGTATCCATCGCAAATTTTGCGGCTTCGGCATTGACGGATTTCAGATTCAAAAACTTGCGCTTTCCTTTCTTAACTTTTCTCACTAAATCACGAGGCTTGTGCTGACTAGAGCGCACCGTCATGACGCGATAAACTAAGGCATACCACAACAATATGGAGACGATAATGAGCGGCAACATTACAAAGCCGCCCATCTCGTAATATTCCAGCAACACGCTATAGCTGGGGATAAATGTTTCTAACATGGCACCAATACTCAATTTACGTTATGACTCTCGAAGACACGGACTAAGCCGCGAGTTTCAGAGAATCAACAGTTGGTTTTTGGGTATTGATAACGTTTAGTGCAGCGCGCTCTAAACCATTCTTTGTACGCAAGGCCCAGTTAGATAAAAGATTGCCCAGTAGGAGCAATGGAATGGCCACAATCAAGCCAAACTTAGTAGTAATGAGCGCCTCTGAAATCCCTGTTGAGAGAAGACGCGGGTCACCCGTACCAAACTCCGTAATGATGTCGAAAGTACCAATCATGCCGGTTACGGTTCCTAGAAGCCCAAGTAAGGGTGAAACCGCAGCAATCACAAGAACTGCAGAGCCAAATCGATCAATACGCGAGCTTTCGTAAAGAATCGATTCAGAAATAATATCTTCAATATGATCACGTTCTTTCTTGATATTACGAAGCGTTGCGGCAATCACACGGCTAGCGCTATTTTTATTTTTCTTACAAGCTTTAAGTGCGGCATCGACACCCTCTGTCTCGATCAGGCGGTTTACGCGCTCTGTTACTTTTTGCGTATTTGCACCGAACAAAGCCAAAGAGACAATGCGAATCAGTACTAAGATCAAGCCGACAATACCAAGTACCAAGATCACCTTACCGATCAAGCCACCCGCCACTAGTTCATCGGCAAATGTTTTTTCCGCTTGTTTCTCTACCGCTTGCTCAGCATTATCAAAAAAGAAAATATCGATAGATGATGGCGACTCATTATTGGCCAGACTTAACGCTGTGCTTTGAGATGCCAGATCCCACAACTTGAACTTACCTGACCCAGATGGAGCCAAGGCACCGCTCTGCTCACCTAAACCAAATTTAGCAATACGCCCAACACTTAGGACCTGTGCATCAAGAAGCTCACCATTTAAACCGTAATAAGGTTCCGCCGTAGTTTTAATTTGTCCGTCATTCCCCATAACTAAAAGCGCTGAACCAAATGCAGTAGCAAGCTGTTCATCTTGGCTTTGCGTTTCATCGATCGACAAACCCAACTTTTGGAGACTTTCAGTTGCCTGAAGAAGTGTAGCGTCGAGCAGTAGCTGATCGGTTTCTGAGAAGTCTACTTCTCGGGTAGCATCCGCTATGTCACGATTAATACGATCAATACGGTTTTGCTTCGCTACATATTGTCTTTGCAAAGCGTCTAAATCCGCCTGCGCCTTGTTTAAACTTTGCTGCTGCGAATCATTCAAATTCGCTAAACGCTGTTCAAGTGCATTTTTTTCTGCAACCAAGTAGGCATATTCTTTCTGATAAGCCAGTTCTAATTCGTTAGCATTTAGCACTAGCGAAGTCATCACCAGCACTGTCAACGATATTATTTTTACGAAGATTTTATTCATGGGAATCACTAAGGTTCTCGTTATAGTTAGCAAAGCTACTGAGCCGCGATGCTTGGTAGAATGTTGGGAACCGTGAACATTCCATTTCGAATATTCTTGGCAAATGCATCAAACAGGTAATCAAGATTTACACTCGCTTCTCGGCCGTTCAGTTCTTCTTGTACCCAAGCTCCGTCTACCTGCTTAATTAGTCCGTAGCTGTCATCGGCACCTTGGTAGAACGCAGCAATCTTGCCCAAACGCAATACTTTTACTAATTGCTCATTCCCACCAATTAAAACCGTTTCGTTATAAATTCCACTGCTACGCCCCATCATTAACTCGTCCTCTACGAAGGCCCACAACTGATTTACCGCTTTGTTTGGAGTGATAAGATTGGCATCAAGGCGATACTGAATATCCGTTAAAGCCTGAAGTCTTTCTTCACGCTTGAACGGTATCGATTGAGCAATTTGATCGTTAAGATCTTGGACGGCACGCTGCATCACTGGAGCAAGTTGATCACTTGTAGAAAACTTTTCTTCGTTTTCGACCTTTAACTTATGAAGCTCACGTTGAAGGTCTTTGAGGTTCAAATCTGCGCGACTGATCTTCACACTCATATCCGCTTTCTGATTTGAATACGCGTGCAATTGGTCGTTATAACTTGCTTTAGAAAAATTTATTTCATCGTGCAAACTAGCAATCTGCTGACGAATCTCCACGAGTTCTTGCGATAGGTTTTCTAAGGATTGAATATCGGTATTTGCGGCAAGACCTGAACTTACCGCCATGAAAACACCGCATGCTGCGAAGCGAATATGATTAATGACTTTCACTGGACTGACTCTGTTTTTATGAAAAGTCGAAGTCTAAGCAGCAGTATTTACATTTTTCTTACAGAAACTTTTCACTAATGTTTCAGGTCGCCCTTCAATACCTATTTGTCGTAATTGCCAAGAGTCTGAACTTGACTATGCTGTAGTGATATTTAAAGAGAGGCCACTCACATGATCGCAAAGTTACACGTACTAAAAACACTGACTGCCGCTAGCGTTCTAGGCATTTTCGCATCGTCGGCTGTAGCCGAGAAAAAAGACGTATTTTTCTATAACTGGTCGGATTACATCGCCGAAAATACGATAGAAAATTTTCAGAAAGAAAGTGGTATTAAAGTTGTATATGACGTGTTTGATAGCAACGATGTGCTCGAAGCAAAGCTTCTCGCGGGACGAACTGGGTATGATATTGTTGTACCATCTGGCGATTTTATGGCGCGTCAAATCCAAGCAGGCATCTATCAAAAGCTAGATCTTTCGAAGATCCCAAATGCAAAAGGCCTCGACCCTCAAGCCATGAAAATCATCTCAAGCCTAGACCCAAACAACGAACACGCGATTCCCTATATGTGGGGCACCACAGGGATCGGCATTAATGTAAATATGGTCAAAGAACGCCTAGGCGAAGACTTCCCTTTAGATAGCTGGAATTTGATTCTCGATCCCGAAGTATCGAGCAAGTTGGCCGACTGCGGCATCACCATTTTAGATGCATGGGATGAGTTTGTTCCTTCCGTCTTGAATTACCTTGGTGAAGACTCTCAGAACCAAAACGCTAAACTTTTGAAGTCTGTGGCAGAGCCTGCTTTGAAAAAGATTCGCCCAAATATTCGCTACTTTCATTCCTCTCTTTATATTAATGACCTAGCAAATGGTGATGTCTGTGTTTCTGTTGGTTGGTCAGGCGATATTCTGCAAGCCATGGATCGCGCTTCAGAAGCAGAAAATGGTGTTGAAATCGCTTATATCATTCCTAAAGAAGGTGCTCCAATTTGGTTTGATTTAATGCTGATTCCTAAAGATGCACCCAACGTAGATAACGCTCATGCACTGATTAACTACTTGATCGATCCAAAGGTTATGGCGGATATCACTAATTATGTGTGGTACCCGAATGCGATACCGGCATCAAAAGAATTTATCGATCCTGAAATCGTAGAGGATGAATCAATCTACCCACCACAAGCGGTGCTCGACAAACTCTTCCCTGCACCGATTAATGGCCCGCGTTATGACCGCGCAGGTTCACGCATGTGGTCAGCATTTAAAGCCGCGAAATAAGCTGTATCAAACTGGGGTCAGACTACTTTTCTGACCCTAATTTTTTGCCCCCAACTTTTTAAAGTCTATCTATTTTTAGGAAACCACGGAAAGAACATGTTGGTTGTGTCTTGGTATTCCTTGTACCCCGCTCGGCGTTGTACAGAATAATACTCCGCTGGCTTTGCGCCAGTCAGGTATACCAAAGTGATGTACAACATTACCGATGCAAACAATGCGCAGATACCTAAGCTAATCCAAACTAACGGCGTCTCTACACTTTGAATCGCCAACCAAGATGGCACAGTCGCAACGACAATCCCCGTCCAAACTAACCACTCAGAAAAGTAGTTAGGATGACGGCTATACTTCCACAAACCTATATTGCAAACGCCTTTTGGATTCTTTGAGATAAAATACATCTTCTGCCCATCAGCGACAGATTCGCAAAGATAAGCCAAGCCCCAAAGACCGAGCCCAACATATTCCCACATACTAATTCCTTCAATTGTGCTTGTCGCAATTAAGAAACCGGGAACCGCCAACACAGTCATATTGGCAAAGCCTTGTACGACGGCCTCACCCAGCATGTGTGCATTCGTGAATTTGGAACCGCTCTGATCAAGCATAGTGCGGCGATAATCGTAACGCGGGAATTCATATTTGAAGATCACACCCGTGGTTTTAGCCATGGTTAGAGCACCTAAGCCCATACGCAATCCGATAAACAAATACACCGCACCGACCACAGTTTTTCGCACAGGGTCTGCATCGCCCATCATCAAGATATGCGCGCCAATTAAAGCGACCCCAAAAGGCCATGCAATATCAACGAAAGACATTCGCTTGGTGATCAAAAATGGAATTACGACCACGCAGAAAAACAACACGCCCTGGGCAATCGCATTCGATACCAGCATGTCATATAGATTACTTTGAGATGTCCCGAGAATCACCGCCAAGAAGGCAAAGAAAAGAAGATTCAGACCAACAGCCATTGTCTACTCCAAATTTTATAATTATTAGAAGGCTTCGTAAGCGCACTAAGACTAAACCTTAGCTGCTTCTAATACGACCTAAAAAATGAAAATGACCATTCCAGATGGGGATATCACTTGCTCTTCGAGCAAAGTGATAAGGATAATGTTCGGTTTGGAATAACATGTAATCAAAAACTACAACATTATGTCGAGCATCATCGAGCTAGCACCCCCAACAACCAGAACCACTGTCATTGTTGGCTTAAAAATTCGCTACGACTATCGTGAGGGAACAGGTAAACCCATCGTGTTTCTGCATGCCACGGGCTTTAACAAAGCGGTTTGGTATGAGGTGGTAAAACACCTCGAAAACCCAGTTTACCTTTTTGATACTCCCGGACATGGGCAAAGCGAGCATCCAAATGATGAGTTTCAATGGGATAGAACTGCGCATTGGCTAGCAGAGATTATCGACACATTAGGGATTAAAAATGCACTCGGTGTAGGCCATTCGATGGGCGGCCAGTTAATGCTCTCTATCGCACATGACCACCCTGCAGCCTTTGATCAACTGCTGCTATTAGACCCTGTAGTACTGCATGAAAACGCACTGCAATTTCTACAATCAATGACAGACCATCCCGTTGCAAGACGTCGCAATGAATGGGAATCGTCAGAAGAGCTGAACGAGGTATTTTCAGGGAAAGCGCCTTTTATTAGCTGGGATCAACAAGTACTCATCGATTATTGCAATCAAGCCTTGAAGCCAGTAGCAAAAGATAGCGGATACAGTCTCGCCTGCACACCATCCCTAGAAGCTTGTGTATATCGCAATTTAGGGTCTGATCTACTTTTAGATAAGATCAGAGACATCAACACTTCGACGCAGATTATTCGCGCTCGCGCTAAACGCAAGGATGACCATCCACTAAGCTTTGAGTTCTCCCCAACACGAGATGATCTTGTTGAGTTACTGCCAAATGCTACGGACGAACAACTTACAGATTGGAATCACTTCTTTCCTATGGAGAAACCTGAGTGGTTGGCGCGACGAATTAAAGAATTGCTTGGCAGTCATTAAGTCTGATCATGACTTAGCAAGGGTCTTAAATCGTCCAGCTTATCAAACAAATGCCAGATATATTGATCAGTTCCATTCACTCTGTGTGGATGTAAATCTGCTAGCGCGGGATCATTTCGATAATGATCAAAGGCTTCTTTAGTTTCCCATTCAACCAATATCATCGCCGTGCGCGGAGAGATATCGCCCTGTATAGATTCACGAAATTTTCCGAGCGAGACAACACGCCCACCATGCGACTGAATCTCTTTCGCTGATCGTCGCGCGTAGGCTTTGTATTCAGAGGCATCTTTAATATTGAAAAGGTTGAGTGCATAAACCGGCATACGTATCACGTCCTACTATTTGTTTTGGCTTAGTGTATTGCAAACTCAACTAAGCATCTCTACTTGATTAGCGTTTTGAGAAACGTTCAAACCTCAGATAAATCGTGGCGTCAAGCACATACTCCATAGAACACCTATTCGTTCAAATTAACCAGAAAAGTCCTGCAAAGCAGTTTGGAGCAATCTAGGGTAAACATAGGTCTCTGATAACTAGGAAGAAGTATGCAAGTAGTATTCAAAATGTTCGTCGCTTCATTGGCATTCGCCATCATCACAGGCTGCGCAACGCGCGATGCTTACATGGGTGAAGAAAAAACCTCTAACGCAACATTAGGTAGTGTCATTGGTGCGGTGAGTGGTGCAGTCATCGGCGCTGCGACGTCTAGCAAAGGTGATAGAAAGAAAGGCATTTTAATTGGGGCAACTGCTGGGGCTTTAGCCGGAGGTGGTGCCGGTTATTATATGGATCAGCAAGAAGAACAATTGCGCAAAAAACTCGAACGCAGCGGAGTACGCGTTCAACGAAATGGGAATGAAATTACTCTCATAATGCCCGGCAAGATCACCTTCGATGTATCTAAATCAAGTGTGCGACAGAACTTCTCTGAAGTGCTCGATTCTATTGCGTTGGTGCTAAAAGAGTTCGATAAAACAGCGATTGAAATCACTGGTCATACCGACTCAACAGGTTCCGCATCGTTTAATCAAACCCTCAGTGAACAACGTGCAGACTCGGTGAAAGCACAACTTATAGCCCGCCAAATTTCGAGTGGCCGCGTGCACTCAAAGGGATTAGGTTTTCGTGCTCCGATTGCAACGAATGATACGGCGCAAGGCCGACAAGAGAACCGTCGTGTTGAATTAAAGTTGCTTCCGATTTAAAACAACCGTGCCCTCTTCCGCTGTTGATTGAGGGCTAGTGTTTATTATTACCAAATGACTTTGGAGAATAGCCATGCCAGCGTTTGAAGGCATGGCTAAAGTTTGCGGCGTCGCTATATCCTAGGCGTTCTGATATTTCTTCTAGCGTCATATTTGTACTGTTCAAATATTTAGCAGCAAGTTCACTTCGAAACGTATCCAAAATACTTTGATACGATTCCCCTTCATTCGTTAATTTTCGTCGAAGCGTTCTTGAACTCATAGTCAGTGATGCCGCGCATTCTTCCATATCGGCGCGATAAAGCGGTGTAGAAGACAAATACGCCAAGACTTGATCTGCGATGCTGACCTCCTCTCTCAATTGAGGTCTAATCTTCTCTAATTGCTCCATGCATAACTGCATCGCCAATTCATTATGCTGGGGTAGCTCTTTGTGCAATTTTTCACTGAAGAACAGAATTTCATTATGTGGCTGATCAAACAAAACGCGACAAGAAAACAAGGACTCGTAATACGATAAGGGTTTTGTCATCGGGCCCGAAAAACGAATTTCATCAACCGGCGATTCATCTTGCAGCAAAACACGAAATAGTACGAAGGACGCAGATATATCGCGCTCTATCATGGGCATCTGAAGATCACCAAGATCTCTTGCCTGTGAAATTCTCAAGCCGGAATATTGATTATCTTCAACCAATACAATGCGACTGTAGGTATAGGTGAAGTCAATAAACTGGATTCCAAGATCA
>NZ_LWFH01001532.1:0-474 GCF_001635725.1 Oleiphilus sp. HI0066 | reverse complement strand
TGTCGAGCTTATGAACAAGTTGCTCTGTCTGAAGGAAATCAAGAATACGATACACTGACATCGCGGGCAGAGGGGCTTTAAATTCATCTTTGAGGTAATCAACAAGCTCGTAAGCAGAGAGTGCTTTTTTTGATTCAATCAACGCAGAGAGGACTTGTTTTCGCTTATCGGTTAAGCGAACGCCTTTAGCTTTACACTGTTGCTCGGCGCTATTGATGATCTTGTTTATTTGGCTCATTAGAACTACTTAAGTCGTAAGGATGTTCACGATATAACATATCATTTATAGCCGCAATGACTCTTTTCTAATCAATGCTGAGACTTGTTTAAGTCTGATTTTTGATGGCTTTTTGAGGGAATCTTGGTACCACTGATACATCGCCTCGTATTCTCTCATTTGTAAGTACTCGTTTGATTTGTGCTCACACCCAAGAGTATCAATCCATATAAGTATCGCAATGTATTCAATGCTGT
>NZ_LWFH01001531.1:0-1235 GCF_001635725.1 Oleiphilus sp. HI0066 | reverse complement strand
CTGAAATGAGGTTTTCGATGCCCATTGTGTCTTTCACTTGGCCACCTAATCGCTCAGCAATCAGCGTTACTTTCAAACCTTTGCGCGCACTATAAATCGCTGAAGCAACACCTGCTGGACCACCACCGATAACAGTCACGTCTTGCAAAGGCAGTGCGTCAGACTCATCTGACTGGGCGATACTTGCATCGCGCTCCATCAATTTCTCGATCAACTGTGCGGCATCAACTTTACCATTCGCGAATAATTCGCCATTGACATAAACAGCTGGGACGCCCTGAATGTCACGTTCTTTGATGATATCTTGGAACAAGCCTCCATCGATCATTTCGCTCGAGATATTGTCGTTAAGCAAAGCAAATTGGTTCAGAGCCTGAACGACATCAGGGCAGTTGTGGCAGCTCAAACCGATGAACACCTCAAAGTGTAACTTCTCACCAACGCGCCCCACCATTTTTTGCAAAGACTCATCTAACTTTAAAGGTGTGCCAGTCGCCTGAAGCACCGCTAAGATAAGTGAATTAAATTCGTGACCACTTGGGATACCTGAGAACTGGACACCTGTGTCTTTGCCATCAACTTCAATGTAGAAGCTGATCGGACTACGTAAACCTGTGGCACGTTCTTCTAGCGAAAGAAGATCATTGGTGCCTGCAATATCAGCAAGAAACTTTTTCAGCTCCTCACGTTTTTCATGTTCGCCACTTTGAAGAACGAAAGTAAGCGGCGCCTGCATTGAGGCTGTGTACTGTTTAATTGCCTGTAGAATGTCTTGAGATAGCATGATGCTCACCTGTATGTTTCTAAAGTGGTTTTTGATTTTGTTCATCCCGCTGTTGATTCGGGACTTAGTATTCTGATCCGAAGAGATTTGAAGATAATTTCTAGTCTTAACTCTTCTTTTCTTATCGGCGCTGGCCGACAGCAGGTCAGGGTCTTTGTTTCGCCAAAGCCCCCAACAACCCAGGTCAGGTTTGCCCAGCCGCATGGAAAGAAGGTGAAGAGACGCTAGCTCCATCATTAGACTTGGTAGGCAAGATTTAATTTTTGGATTAATTCCTACTGCGATTGCTAAGGCGGTGTTAAAGCGGGTTTCGGAATGCTCACTTACTATTAGTAAGCTCCGCTTCCTTAACACGCTCTGCCTAGACTTAGCTGATCTCGCGACGTAATTAATCTCGAAAATGTAGTCGGCTATTGCGATTGTTAGAGCTTTGTTGTAGTCCACCCCTCAA
>NZ_LWFH01001530.1:0-502 GCF_001635725.1 Oleiphilus sp. HI0066 | reverse complement strand
CTGAGCTAGTAGAGATGGCTGATGAAGAAACGCTTGCGCTACTTACTATCGAGCTAGCCGATCCAACAGGTTATGGTCGAATCGTTCGTAATATCGCGCAAGAAGTAACTGCGATTGTCGAGCAAAAAGATGCAACTGACGAACAGCTAGCGATCCAAGAAGTAAATACAGGATTCATGGCATTCAGTTCGAATAATATGAATGTATGGCTTCCACAACTTAGGGCTGATAATGCACAAGCAGAATACTACCTGACTGACTTTGTTGCTTTAGCGGTTAATCAAGGAAAAGAAGTTGAAGCGTGTTTTCCGAATTCTCCAGAAGAAGTTCAAGGCGTAAATGATCGCTTACAACTGTGTGAACTTGAATGTTGGTATCAATCCCAACTTGGTGAAGCCTTGTTAAGAAACGGCGTGAGCCTATTTGATCCAAACCGTATTGATATCCGTGGTACTTTGGCCTGTGGTCAAGACGTAACAATCGATTTAAATTGTATCTTTGA
>NZ_LWFH01001529.1:0-492 GCF_001635725.1 Oleiphilus sp. HI0066 | reverse complement strand
AATAGGTATAGTCATATCCTCTACGGTAGATGCCACGGTCGCTGGAGTTGAGTAATCTGCAGGCGTTGTTACATCGGCATCCTGTTTCTTAGGGAATGGGAATATGTAGTTCACAGCTGTTGTTATAGCAGGATCTGCTTGTGGCAGGACTAAGCCGATGTCTTGGAATGCAGTGTTGATCGCCGTGGCTAAAACATTATCTGCTTCCCAGCTTAAGTATTTGATTGGCGCGCCTGTACCGAGGGCAATATTCTCCCCTTCGTTTGGTGCGCCGATGTCAGCGGGAGGTCTAGAGTAGTATGGAACTTTCATTGTGCCTTGTACAATCGAGACGTTTGCGTAACCAGGGTGTGTGACCGGTGTAGAGCCCGTAAAGTCAATCTCAGCTGCTTTAGGTGTAGGCAATAGGTCTGCGAATCCGCCTACTCCTGATGGAAGGGCAACTAGAGCACCGCTGATACAGTTTATATAAGCTACGCCATTTGTTCCGTC
>NZ_LWFH01001528.1:0-1055 GCF_001635725.1 Oleiphilus sp. HI0066 | reverse complement strand
AAATTCACACTGAGTCAAACTAGCAAACCAAGTATTCATAGCTGTAATTAGCGTTTTTTCAGGGTCATCACAATATTTACGAATACTCTCTAAATCCGTTAAAGAGGAGCCGTAAAATCTTTCCATTGTTAGAATACGTCTTGAACATGCCTGTTTATAAACTTTAGGCACAACTACATCGTGATTATCGCTTTCTAATAAAAATGCACGAAAAGTATCTAGATTTTTCGCTTCTTTAATGAAATCACATTCTTCCATCATGGTCTTTTGAATCTCTTCAACAACACCAGAGATAGATGTCCATGACAACTTCGGTGCGACTTTTTCTAATAACCGAGCACAGACGTAAAGAAAATTAAGGTCCGTCAACAGGACGTTTTCAACACCTGGTTTTTGCACCTTAATAACCACATCTTCACCAGTAACAAGCTTTGCCGCATGTACTTGCGCGATTGATGCCGAAGCTAATGGTTTCTCTTCGATATAGCTATAAACTTTTTCTGGGCTACACCCAAGTTCTTGAGTAATGATTTTTCTAACAACCGAAAATTCAAATGGTGGGGTTTGATCTAAACAATATTGAAATTCATCCACATACTCTTTTGGAAAAAATGTGGGGGAGCTAGCAATAAACTGCCCTAACTTGATATAGGTTGAGCCCAACTGCTCAAAAACCTGTCTCAACAAAACAGGGTTAGGCGGACGCTTACCAAGAACCCATTTGGACCCCGTTAATCCAAGCACTTTTGCTGTCTGTGTAAGTCGAAATGCACCCTTTACAGAATCTACCAACAACCCTTTCATCCCTATCCCTCGTTATTTAAAGTCGCATAGGCATAACAACATAAAGGCAACCATCCTCGTCGCCAGACTCAAGTAACGCGGACGAACTAGCATTAGAGAGAGTCATTTTTACGCTGTCTGACTTTATTGTATTAAGAACATCAATCAAATAGCCAACATTGAACGCTATTTGCAATTCAGGTCCATCATACATGACATCAATCGAATCCTCTGCCTGCTCGTGCTCAGGGTTATTTGCATACACTTGAACT
>NZ_LWFH01001527.1:0-1427 GCF_001635725.1 Oleiphilus sp. HI0066 | reverse complement strand
AGCCAGTCGCATCGAATATTGATCGCATACTCATTGTCGTTGCGCTTGAACCAACACCTTTCGCCAACCTCATTGACCGCTATCTTGTGGCCGCCGAAACAACGGGCATTGAGCCAGCCATTCTGTTCAACAAGAGTGATTTGATTACCGATGATAATCGGGACTTTATTCACGGCTTGATGGATACATACAAAGCGCTCGGCTATGAAGTATTGCTCACCTCAGCAAATGACGAACAAGACTGTAGTGAAACACTCTTAAGCTGGCTATCGAATCACACAAGTGTGTTTGTAGGGCAATCTGGTGTTGGTAAGTCTTCACTTATTCGCACCATTCTCGGTGATCAATCTATTCGCGTTGGTGAACTCTCAGAAAACACACGAAAAGGCACCCACACCACTACGACCGCTAAATTATTTCACCTCCCACAAGGTGGCCGTTTAGTGGATTCACCAGGAATTCGAGAGTTTGGACTCTGGCACATCACAGAGGCTGAACTACTTGAAGGCTTCACAGAGTTCAGGCCCTTCATTGGTTATTGTAAATTCCGCGACTGCAAACACGAGCAAGAACCTGGATGCGCAATTCAACAAGCGTTAGAAGAAGGTAAAATTTCAGAAACCAGAATGCAGAGTTATCGCCATATCTTGTCTACACTAGACGACATAGAAACACATTGATGATGATGAATGGCCGAAACAAAAAGTTATCCGCAAGATCTACAATCATGGGTGGAGTACTTACTTAAACGTAAACTACCCTCTGCCTTGAGTCTGGCGCCGAAGGCCGTTTTGCTGATGGAAAACGAAGCGCCGAGTTATTTGAAGTTAGCTCAAATACTCGCCCCAGACCCTGTTGTGTCACTCGCAATCATGCGCAAGGCCAACGACAATCCTCGTCCAGAAAGCGTATTCAGTAAAACTCTTGATCACGCTATGAGCATGCTAGGCCACCAGCAAGTCAAAGAGCTACTCGTTGCCATCAAAAAACTCGACATCAAATATGGTTATCGCGCTTACTACCAAACTCTCGGAGCAAGCTTAACCAAAGCCTATCTCGCACAACGATTCGCAAAGGCAAAAGGATCAGCAAAATCCTTAGATATCTTCTGGGGGAGTTTATTTTCCGACGCACCCATGTGGTACATGTGGTGTTATGCCACACCATTAATGCGAGAGATCAGTCGAGCCAGCATACCAAAGAGAAAAGCGCTTGAACTAGATTTATTGGGCTGTTCACTCAAAGACATTCAATTAGAACTCTTAACGGCACTGAACGCTCCAGATCTCGCTCTAAAAACGCAACAAACGCAACACTGTTTGTCCTTGCGAGACTGGGCGCAATTATCACGCTTTGGCCAAGCTTCAGCACCGACTAGCGCCTCACAATCAGTGGCTCAAGCAAATCCTGCTGAGCCTATCGAGCTT
>NZ_LWFH01001526.1:0-830 GCF_001635725.1 Oleiphilus sp. HI0066 | reverse complement strand
ATCTGTTGAAGCACTTGCTATCAATTCAGCACAAGAAAGCGAAGAAGGAAAACAAGCACTTCTTACCCTGTATAAAGATTTATTTGAACAATATCCAGAGAGCTGGGAGGTGCAGTACAGCATTGCATTAGTTCAACGCAACTTGAAGCAATGCGATGAAGCGATTGCCAACCTAGACGCTGTGTTAAAAGTACAACCACGATTCCAACAAGCAGCTATCGTCAAAGCTAACTGTTTGAACGAGAGCGGAAAGAAACAAGAAGCGCTTGAATATTCAGCTGATGCGTTTGACGACTTTCCAGATAACAATGCAATTGGGAGACTATACGCAAGCCTCCTTATTGAGCGTGAGCAAACAGAAGATGCAGCAAACGTGTTTGCTCAACTTATAGAATATTACCCTGAGTCTCCAAGCTTAAAACTTTCGTACGCTCTTCTACTTTTAGAAATTAACAAACCAGAAGAAGCAACTGTCGTCTTCGAGCAATTGAAAAATTACCCTGCGCACAAAAACGACGCAAACTACTACCTTGGTCGATATTCAGAAGAACAGGAACAACTTGAAGAAGCACTTAACTACTTCAAAGCCGTCTCACCTGGAACACATTACAATTCGTCTGTTGAACGTCAGGCCTACATACTTACCAAGCTTGATCGCCAAGATGAAGCGATCGAATTACTTGCAAGCCTGCGCAAAGAACAGCCAAATAACGAAGTCAGATTATGGCTCATTGAATACAAGCTATTGAACACATTTGAACAACGTGACGCAGCATTAGAGAGCCTCGACAAAGGTATTGCTGATCATCCAAATGATGAACAACTCGTCT
>NZ_LWFH01001525.1:0-1188 GCF_001635725.1 Oleiphilus sp. HI0066 | reverse complement strand
AACTAAGCTTGGAAAGCGTTGCTTTAGCACCTCACACGTAGATCTCGAAATCACTGGATTCTTGAAAAAACTACCGGTATTCGGAATAACTTTAGGATCCGGAAGTTTCGCAGATCTGACCCCAATAACGGTGTCTCGCACTTTGGATAAACTCAGGTTTGCCTCATGCGAGAGAGTTTTAAGCTCACCATACTCCAGTACAAACTGCGCTTTGCGCGCCAATCTTAAAACTACTTCGCTAATCACATAACGTCCGCACTCACGTTTGAAAATGCTATCGCGATAGCCGAAGCAACAACGTTCATTAGATAGATCAACGAATACTCTTTGCACTCGATCAAAGGCTCGTACACTCTTTAGAACATCTTTAAGCTCTACGCCATATGCCCCAATGTTTTGCACGGGNGCAGCACCAACACTACCAGGAATCAAAGAAAGGTTTTCTAAACCGTAGTAACTGTTTTCAACAGCCCATGCGACAAGCTCATCCCAAACAACCGATGCGCCAACTTTTACCACTACATGATCAAGGTCTCGTGCGATACATTCTAGAGTGTGATTAACAACTTGAACGACAGGACGTTGAATAACAGGAGGAAGCACCACATTACTTCCACCACCGAGAATCAATACATCCTCTGGATGCGCGTAAAAAAAGTCACTGATCGCTTGTTCTGAACTTAACTCAAAAAATTGCTCCGCGACACAAGGCAACGCCATCGTATTCGAGGAGGACAGATCTTTTCTAAGTGGCTCAAGAGACATAAGAAATAACAGACTAGCTATAGGCGACTTTGTATTTCATCGAGCAATCCATCGCAGGCAGATTCAACAAGATCCAATACATGCTCGAAACCTTGTTCGCCGCCGTAGTATGGATCGGGCACTTCTTGTTCGGAGAAAGCCCCATAACTCAAAAACAAAACCGGCTGCGTTCGTGCTCCAGCAGGTATGATACTTTGAAGGTCTTTCAGATTTGCGTTATCCATCGCAAGAACATAGTCAAAGGTATCAAAATCATCAGGACTAACCTGCCGTGCTCTTAGATGCGACAAGTCATAACCGCGCTTTGCAGCATGTTGCGAAGCACGAGGATCGGGGCTTTCTCCAACATGCCACGCTCCAGTGCCACATGAATCGGTATACACCTGAGAAGCCAAACCTCTTTCGCGAACCTTTTCTTCAAAC
>NZ_LWFH01001524.1:0-722 GCF_001635725.1 Oleiphilus sp. HI0066 | reverse complement strand
AAGATGTCTTGCTTTACTACCCTTATCATTCGTTTGATACCGTAATTGATCTTCTGAAAACGGCCGCGATAGATCCGGCGGTTACAGAGATTAAGATATGTTTGTATCGTGCAGCAGAGCATTCGCGCATCGTTGACGCCTTATTGTCAGCAAGACGTAATTTGAAGAACGTAACGGTTGTTGTTGAGCTGCAGGCGCGTTTTGATGAGGCCAATAACATTGCGTGGGCAAATCAGCTAACAGATGGCGGCGTGAACGTAATATTTGGCGTGCCCGGCTTAAAGGTGCATACCAAGCTAATTGCCATAACACGTAAAGAAGATGGTAAACCGCGCATTTATACGCACATTGGCTCAGGAAACTTTAACGAGAAAACCGCCAAGATTTATACCGATTTTAGTTTACTGACACGCAATAAAGAGATCGGCAAAGACGTTGCCAATGTGTTTGATTTTATCAATTACACCTATCGCCGCCACGCCTATAAACACTTAATGGTGTCACCACTTACACAGCGTTCAGGCTTAGTGGGCTTGATCGAAAATGAAATCTCGAATGCCAAATTAGGCAAGCCAGCCGAGATCATTATTAAGTGTAATAACCTCACCGATAAGCAAATTATTGCGCAATTGTACGAAGCATCTAAAGTGGGCGTGTCTGTTCGTATTATTTGTCGAGGAATGACATCGATAGTGCCGGGAATTAAAAGTGTTTCCGAGAAT
>NZ_LWFH01001523.1:0-704 GCF_001635725.1 Oleiphilus sp. HI0066 | reverse complement strand
CTGACCCCAGTTTGAAACAGTCTGCTGGCGTCTCGATTCGCCTAGTCCGCCAAACACCTCGTGCCGGAAAAACTTCTGGCCTTAATCTCATCGCTCCTCAAGCAACAGGAGACATACTGGTCTTTTCTGATGCGAATTCGCTTTACGCGGCTGATGCTCTACGGAAAATCGTGGCAAATTTTGCGGATGCAGAGGTAGGTTATGTCACCGGAAAAATGGTCTACGTCACTGGTGATGGTTCGCTTGTAGGTGACGGCTGTTCTAGTTATATGAAGTATGAAAACTATCTGCGCGAGCAAGAAACGAAAGTTGGCTCAGTTGTTGGGGTTGACGGTGGGATCGACGCGATTCGTTCATTTTTGTTTGAACAGCTTCGTCCAGATCAATTGCCGGATTTTGTTCAACCATTAAAAGTTACCGAAAAAGGTTATCGCGTCGTCTACGAAGAGCAAGCTCTCCTCAAAGAAGAAGCTCTAGATGACTCAGGGCGCGAATATAATATGCGTGTTCGCGTATCACTTAGAGCGCTTTGGGCAATGCACGATATGCGAACCTTGTTTAATCCATTTAAACATGGGGTCTTTGCATTTCAGATGCTATCGCACAAGTTACTTCGGTATTTGGCGTTTATCCCTTTATTGGTTTGTTTTTTTAGCAACGTTGCACTTTTATCAGCTTCTCCGTTTTATTTATTAACTCTGCTT
>NZ_LWFH01001522.1:0-21948 GCF_001635725.1 Oleiphilus sp. HI0066 | reverse complement strand
AGACTTCACAAGTGGATACTCTTGGCCAAATGGCCAAAACCAAAAAAACTCTTCGTAATCCGTTGAATCTGTCGCGAACTCCGGAGCATAAGGTGCTGGCGCAATATTTCCAGACTTCGCAGCGCGCTCAAGCCTCTCTAACGTTAACTCATCATTCAATGAAAGATCTCTGCGAGGCTCGCGCCACGGAGCAAGCCAATTCACTTGCGGCGTTCTTCGACGATCTATTTCCGCTAAATAAGCATCGACATCTTCATGATATAAATAAAGCTCTTGCTCAAGAGTCAATGTGTCTTGCCCTTTCAGCTCTCTATACATATCACTTGGCAGATACCAGATTGGAAAGCCCCATAAGAAGTTATTTGACCACGGCCAAATAATTGAGAACCAACCATAGTCTTGCATCGTTCCATTCAAGAGTTCCTCTGCCTGTTCAGCATCAGAAGCCGTCCAGAAAGATGGTTCCAAATAACGCGTATGCGGCATTTCTTCCATGGCTAGATCACGGCCAACCAATTGAACGTCTGCCGATGCCATCTCGTCATCCGGCGCTAAATCGGGGTGCAACTCACGAGGTAGGAATACTTCAGAATGTCGTACGTAAAAAATTTGACCAGGATTGAGCTCTAGGCCGACATCGGCTTGCAAATTCATGTCGAAAGCGATCATCAACTTATCATCGAAAGCCTCGAAGCCAAGCATCGGTAAAAAGCTCTTTCTTACTGCGAAGTCGTAACTTCCAGCAGGAAGCTCTACGACAGTCCAACTGCCGGAGCGAAGATTAAATACGAGCTCGTCGTTCAAGTAATAACTCGGCGCTTCCATCTCTTCATCTGCCCATTGGCTACTTGGGCGGTAAAAGTAGATCAGTGCGTTAACTTCACTATCCCATTCGGTAGATTTTAATTCTTGAAATGGTCGACCTGTTTCATTCGGAAAGTAATACGAACCGAAATTCCGCCCAGTCGACCAATAAATCGATGGATACCAACCACGACCCTGTTTGTGAAAAGGCTTTGAATAAGGTGCGGTTGTATCAGAGAACGCAACATTAGAAACGCCGAGCATCGCGACCACAAGCGTCGCGCTCAAACAAAGTCGAAATAGCAAGTAAAAGTAATTCATTCCTGAAGTATACCAATGAGCCCTAATTAATTTTGCGAAGTACTAGGCGATTTGCTTGCCAACACGGCTAGTTTCAACTCATTTAATTGGCGTTCAAGCCCAACAATTCTCTCATTGATCTGTCGTCGACTTGCGTTGATAGAAGCAATAGATTCCGTATTTTCAGCCACGGCCTTACTGTTATTTGGCTGAGAATTTATATTGCGCGCCAACTCCGCAACACTTTGCTCTAGCGACTCACGCGTCAACGATAGCTCACTCGCAACATTGGCGCTTTGCTTCTTAATCAGGCCAATCTGATCCGCCATCGCCTGATTATTCCCTAATCTAACTTCTAGCTGCTTGAGCATTTGCTCTTGCTTCGCAACAGAAGCCTCCAAAGGTTTTAGATCTTTGTTTTTCAAAGCATTGAGCTGTAGCTTCACGCTATCAACTCTATCTTTATTTTCAGCAATTGCTTTGCGATTTTTATCTCCTGCAACGCCCCAAAGCTTACGCATTTCAGAATCTAAAAATTTAAGTTGTTTAGTTGCACTACTACCAGCTTGCTCAATTTCCGCTCCCGCTTCATTAAGCTCACCTTCCAATCGCGCCATAGAAAGCTTACTTTGGTTAATGAATGCCAGCGCTTCCGACAAATCTTTATTCAGCGCATCGACCGTTCTTTTCTGCTCTAAATATGCCCAACCCAAAAACGCAAAAAGCACCAAAGTTAGAGCAAAGCACCCTATAAATAATGGAAGCCCTGAATTCCCAGCTTGTTTTTGCGACTTATCATTTTCGACAGCTTTCTTTGGCTTTGACTTTTTCGAAGCAGTCACGCCAGAAGAGCGCTCTTGAAACCTATCTAACTCATCGCGCTCAGGCCTTAACCCATCCATAAACAACCTCTTTATTATCACTCTTGTCCTAGGGATAAATTCTATCGTGATGATCGGTATTTCTAAATAGCATTTGCATGGTATTCATTCGATGAATAAGATGAGCACCCCACCCCATCAGCTGAAATGCAGCGGTTTTTAAGGAGTCAAACCATGCAAGCGAAAGTAGGTATTATTATGGGCTCAACATCAGATTGGCCCACTATGGAGCATGCAGCGAACATGCTCGACACTCTTGGCGTGAGCTATGAAACACAGGTTGTGTCTGCACACAGAACACCCGACCTGTTGTTTGATTACGCATCTTCTGCTGCCGAGCGTGGTATTCAAGTCATTATTGCTGGCGCAGGTGGTGCAGCCCATCTACCTGGTATGGTGGCATCAAAAACTGAACTCCCAGTTTTAGGCGTTCCAGTTCAATCAAAGGCATTGAATGGCATTGACTCACTACTATCAATCGCTCAAATGCCAGGCGGCATTGCCGTCGGGACACTTGCCATCGGCACACCGGGCGCCAAGAACGCAGGATTGCTAGCGGGGCAAATCATCGCTCTGAACGACCAAGCCGTTAAAGAGAAGCTTGTTGCATTTAGAACGCAACAAACCGAAAGTGTACTCGCTCAATCAGATCCGCGAGGGTAATCATGAAATCTATTGGAGTTCTTGGCGCTGGTCAACTCGGCAGAATGCTTGCCTTAGCAGGTCTTCCTCTTGAGGCGAAATTTCGCTTCTTTGATACAAGTGGAAGCCCAAGTGTTGGCTTAGAACCAACGTATAGTGTTAAAGACAAGCCTATCAAAAGCCAAGAACTTCAAGAGTTCATAGATGCATGCGACGTCATCACTTATGAGTTCGAGCACCTACCGGTCGAATTAACTCAACATATCGAAAAAGAACATACGCTCTACCCGCCGTCAAAATCTATCGAAATTTGCCAAGATAGAGAGAAAGAAAAAGCCTTATTTAATGAATTATCGATTCCAACAACTCGATACAAAATTATTCATAAAGAAAGCGACCTTTCCGAAGCAGTTCAAGAGCTTGGCTTACCACTAGTCTGCAAAACGACGCGAGAAGGTTATGATGGAAAAGGGCAGTTTATTCTTCGCTCTGCTGAAGATATCCCAAAAGCTTGGAGCGCTATCGGATCAACCACGTTAATAGCTGAGGAATTTATAAATTTCTCTCGAGAACTGTCGATTATTGCGGCACGCAGCGCATCGGGCGAGATAGCAATTTATCCACTAGCAGAGAACCAACACAACGATGGAATTCTTCGATTCTCTACCGTTCCAGCGCCTTCCGTAAATGAAGATATTCAACGCCAAGCAGACTTGTATATCAAAGACTTGATTGCAGAATTGGAGCACGTTGGAATATTAACACTTGAACTATTCGAAACTACGAACGGCCTAGTTGCAAACGAAATGGCACCTCGTGTTCATAATTCAGGGCATTGGAGTATGCTTGGCGCGCACTGCAGCCAATTCGAGAATCACATCAGAGCGATATGCGACCTGCCACTCGGAAGTACCGAAGCCTTGTCACCAACCTGCATGATAAACCTCATCTCCCACAAAGGAGATATTCGAAAAATTCTTGAGCTTCCTTATGCTCAAGTTCATCTCTACGATAAAGAAGAGAGAGCAGGCAGAAAATTGGGGCATATCAACGTCACTGCTAGCTCATATGAAGAGCTAAAATGGCGCGTCGAGAATATCGTTCAATTTCTCCCTGATTACCCCCAATGCCTACAGTTGAAAAACTAAAAGGCACCCCAACTTATACAAATGACTACTAATTGAGGCTCATCTGAACAGCCATCAACCTCGTAGATGTATTTGAACCGAGGTGGTATGATCTTCAGCTTTGAAAACAATGCTAAGCCACCGCCTCGGTGGTGTTTTAATTTTAGGGAGAAGCCTAATGGCAATCGAATTACCTGCGCTACCATACGCAATTGACGCTCTTGCACCACACATTTCTCAAGAAACTCTTGAATTCCACCACGGCAAACACCACAAGACTTACGTTGATAAGTTAAACGGCATGATCCCTGGAACTGAATACGAAGGAAAAACACTTGAAGAAATCATCACTTCTTCTTCAGGTCCTGTATTCAACAACGCAGCCCAGATCTGGAACCACACGTTTTACTGGAATTGCTTGAGCCCGAATGGCGGTGGCGCACCAACTGGTAAAGTTGCTGATGCAATTAACGAAGCATTTGGATCTTTCGAAGAATTCCAAGCAGCATTTAACGACAAAGCCGTAAACAACTTTGGCTCAAGCTGGACTTGGTTGGTTAAAAATGCGGATGGTTCTTTGGAGATCGTTAACACATCAAATGCAGGCACTCCAATGACAGAAGGTCAAACTGCACTTCTAACAGTTGATCTTTGGGAGCACGCTTACTACATCGATTACCGTAATGTTCGTCCTACTTATTTGAATGCGTTCTGGGCACTTGTAAACTGGGGTTTCGTTGCTGAAAACCTAGGTTAATATTGCCTCCTTGTTTTTAGTACGTTGCACTAAAATCAAGGCATAAAAAAACCGGAGTTTAATTACTCCGGTTTTTTTATGCCTGAAATAGCCTTATCGGATACTATTTCCATCATAGAGACTTTCAACTGTCGGCTTCTCTCTGGCGCGCAGCTCTTCTTCATCTTCGCCTTGCGCAACTTTCGTCTCCAAATTCAACTGCCAAAGCTGATCAAACTTCTGCTCCGTCACTGCACGAGTTGAAGCTTTGTCACGAAGAATGGTTGGCCTTAAGAACACCAATAGATTTTGCTTTGTCACAACCTTAGATGTGCTTTTAAATAGATTACCCAGCAATGGGATATCACCCAATAAAGGAACTTTACTTTCACTGACCTGAACATCATCTCGAATTAAACCACCAAGAACGATTGTCTCACCATCATCGGCCAATACATTCGTTTTGATCTGTCGCTTAGTGGTAATAATGTCTGCACCAGCAGTCGATGGCGATACACCTGAGATTTCTTGTTCAATTTCAAGACGCACCAAATCGCCTTCGCTGATACTTGGAGTAACAATCAATTTCACACCCACATCTTCACGCTCGATCGTTGTAAACGGATCAGAAGTCCCTGCACCGCCAGAACTAGATTGCCCGGTAATAATAGGGATGTTCTCACCAACGATAATTGAAGATTCTTGATTATCCATTGTAATAACTTTCGGCGTAGACAATACATTAGCCCCCGCATCACCCTCTAATGCCTGCACAAGGGCTCCCCAGCTCACGCCATTACGACTTTCTTCTCCGATTCCAATCGTAATACCCGTTGATGGCGAGCCTAATAATGTGGGATCTAAATCACCGTTCGGGTCATTGTCTTGATCGACCAAAGCACCAATGACGTTTGCAGCACTCAAACCGATTTCATTGAAGTTAGTAAATACACCGGGCACTGAAGCACCTTGATCATAAAGCGCCCACTGAACACCTAGTTTGTTATCAGTATTATCTTGAATTTCTACGATAGCGGCTTCGATTAAGACTTGTGCTCTGCGCACATCAAGCTCGTCAATTACGCCTTCAAGCTCTTGTAGAAGAGAAGGTTCAGCTCGAATAACCAAAGCATTCAGGCCCTCATCTGCATATACGCTCGCTTCCGCTTTAGGCGCCGCATTGCCTTTGTCTGCAGCCTCTTCACTTACAATATCACCCATTAATCCGCTTAGAAGATCTGCGATCTCTTCCGCATCAGCATGTTTTAAGCGCACGACCTTGGTTTTACCACCTGTTGAGGACGGTTGATCAAGCTTCATGATCAACACTCTCATTTTTTCACGGAAAGGCTCATCACCACGAAGGATCAAACGATTACTGCGCTGATCCGCAACCACTGAAAACTTGTTCGCTCCTTTTCCTTTTGCCGCTGCGCCAAGTTCACTAGGCGCAAGCTCTTCAAGAAGCTTGACCATATCGCCAACCCAAGCCTCCTGAAGCTGAATAACTTCAAGCTCGTATTTAGAGGGGCTATCAAGCTCATCAATAATCTTACTAATGCGCTTAATATTCGCGACATGATCACTAATAATAAGGGCATTCGCCGCAGCAACGCCGGCTAAATGACCATATTTTGCGACCATCGGGCGAAGAATTGGAACAAGCTCAAGAGCATTTGCATTGTTCACTTGAATAACACGCGTTACGATTTGTTCGTTAGGCGTTCGTTTGAAAAGAGCATCGTTAGACGCCTCTTGCTTTGCATTGTTCTGCTGAACAATCTTAATCACACCGGTTCCGGGTATCGCTGCGAAACCATGAACGCCCAAAACGGATAGAAACATCTCATAGACAGCATCTTTACTCATCTCTGCGTTAGAGACGACAGTTACTTTACCTTTTACTCGAGGATCAATAACAAAGCTATAACCGGTGATATCCGCAATTTGACTAACAAAAGCACGGATATCGGCATCTTTTAGATTCACCTTCCATGTTTGTTCTTGAGAATGCGTAAATGAGGAGACAAGCAAAGCAAAAGACAAAAGCAAAGCTCGCAGACTGATTCTTTTCAAGTTATTCACGTGATGCAACTCGTTTATATATTCTTTGTTATTAACTATTTATCTTAGCGGATAATTTACAAAAAAACTCGCGCCATCTCGCACAACTTCAACCTCTAACGAGCCTTGTTGATACAATTGACGCATTATATTCTTGTCTTCTTGCACATTTCCTAAACTGTGACCATTAACAGAACGGATCACATCCCCTTTCTTTAAATTCATTCCAGCCAACATGGGGTTATTCCCTTGGAATACGTAACCACCACCATCTGCAATTCCTAAACCAACAGAAGCCAAAGCACGCTCAGGATTCTCTGATAACCTTGCGGTTGCCTCGCTGATAAAATCTTCAGGTGAATTTACTTCGACACTTCTTTCTCGGCGAGGAGCGACTTTAGCAATACCCGAGCTCGAGCTTGTTTCATCAAAATAAAGCGCTTCATAGGTACCATTTCGATCAAGAATGACGTGATCAGAATGGACTTCCGCCAAACGAACCCCTCCCGGCAAGCTATCTCCTAAGCGATAATATTCTGAAGGCTTACTCAACTCTTCAATGATCGCGCCAGAATCCGCAGCATCTTTTCCAGAAAACACACCCTTCAATTTCAAGCGCAAGCGTGTTTTAGGCACATCTTTTGGCCGTTCTTGGATAGCAGCTTCTTTATTTGCCTCACCAAACAAATGATAACGATCAACGCGACGAGCAATCCTGCTATCTGCCAAATTTGATTGCGCAGAAGAAACAAAACTTTTAGGCATTGGTGCTTGTTCTGGCGCGTACACATGCCAAATCAATTGAGAGCTTAAATAAGCTAGGTACAAGGTTAACGCCACGACACTCAACTGTGTCACACGCCTCACTACCCCATCGAGCGACCTCGTTTTCATTATTGCTTACCTAATTGTCGCGATACAGGCTTTTTGACTTTAAACACTACATCTTGTTCCGTTGAATTTGCTGCCCATGGCTCTTGCGCGACATCTAAAACGCGTCGAGTCACCTCCCACAAGGCATCTCCGTTCGCGCTCCATGTACCGCGCATCGTATCGAAGCTCGCTTCCTGATCGCGAATACCTAAGACAATATCTCCACTTTCTTGCGTTTGAATTTGCCCACCGAAAGCCGGCATCACTCTATCTCGGATATCTCTACCTGCAGGATAGGACACTTCGCCACCAGACCAAGTAAACCGACCATCAATGCTCGCTACTCTGCGCTTCTCTAATCTAACGGACAAATCTTTCACATATACTTCACCCGTCGCTTTCACCCTATGGATACGCAAAAACGGATTAAGCTTCTCAGTATCGAGCCTTAATGTTTCGATAGAAAGTGACTGATCTCTCAAGCCAATATCTAATATTGCACTGGCGTCACCTGCTGTGGAACGCACATCGACCTGCAACGGAATACTTCCCCCAAACACATCTAAAACAGAAAGTTTCCAAGAGAAAACACCTTCTAGATGCCTAAATGAAACGTAAGCCTCACCATCCCAAGCAGTGCCTGCAAATGATTTTGGCATGATGCCGAGCGATTTTGTTTTAACAGCAGGCTCAATCACTTTCGTCCAAAGCACGCTCGCGGGCAAACTGCTCAACAAAAAGAACGGTAACGCCACAACAAACAGAAGCAAGACTAAGAAGGTTTTTTTAATCACAAATACTTATTCTTTCGATACTAGAAAATCACACAGCGAAACATTACAGACTATTTGCACCAGTAAAGCTACAACCATACGAACATTTTAGGTGCTAGTTCCTGCATTTGTATGAACAAAGCACCCAGATACAAAAAAGCCCCAGCATTCGCTGAGGCTTTTTTAGCTTAAAGGGGGAGCTTACATCATGCCGCCCATACCGCCCATGCCACCCATGTCAGGCATCGCAGGTGCAGCACCACCTTCTTCTACAACATCTGTAACCATGCATTCAGTTGTAATCATTAGGCCAGCAACAGAACCTGCCGCTTGTAATGCTGTACGCGTTACTTTTGCTGGATCAAGAATACCCATCTCCAACATGTCGCCGTACTCGCCAGTCGCAGCGTTGTAACCGAAACTACCTTCACCCTGTTGAATCTTATCTGAAACAACAGAACCTTCACCGCCAGCATTAGAAACGATTTGACGAAGTGGCGCTTCCATAGCGCGACGCAACAAATCAATACCTACGTTCTGATCGCCATTATCACCTTCAAGGTTTGCAATCGCTTGAAGCGCACGAATCATCGCAACACCGCCACCAGCAACAACACCTTCCTCAACTGCTGCACGCGTTGAGTGAAGCGCATCTTCAACACGCGCTTTCTTCTCTTTCATTTCAACTTCAGAGCCAGCGCCAACCTTAATAACAGCAACGCCACCAGCTAACTTCGCAACGCGCTCTTGAAGCTTCTCACGATCGTAGTCGGATGAACTCTCTTCGATTTGACGGCGGATTTGCTCTACACGACCTTGGATTTCAGCAGCTTGGCCGGCTCCATCGATCACAGTCGTATTTTCTTTGCTGATGTTAACGCTCTTAGCGGTACCAAGATCATCAAGCGTAGCATTTTCTAGTGATAGACCAACTTCTTCAGAAATTACCGTACCACCAGTCAAAATAGCGATATCTTGGAGCATTTCTTTACGACGATCACCAAAACCTGGAGCCTTAACAGCCGCAACTTTAACGATGCCGCGCATATTATTGACAACCAAGGTTGCTAACGCTTCGCCTTCAACATCTTCAGCAATGATAAGAAGTGGCTTGCTCGCTTTTGCAACGTTTTCAAGAACTGGCAACAACTCACGAATGTTAGAAATTTTCTTGTCGACCAACAAAATGAATGGGCTTTCAAGCTCAGCACTCATATTGTCTTGGTTGTTAATGAAGTATGGAGATAGATAACCGCGATCGAACTGCATACCCTCAACAACGTCTAACTCGTCTTCAAAACCGCTCGCTTCTTCAACAGTGATAACGCCTTCTTTACCGACCTTATCCATCGCTTGTGCAATGATGTCACCAACAGAAGAATCACTGTTTGCTGAAATTGTACCGACTTGCGCAATCGCTTTATTGTCAGCACATGGTTGCGCCATGCCTTTCACAGCTTCAACAGCTGCTTGTACGCCCTTGTCGATTCCACGCTTAAGATCCATTGGGTTCATACCAGCCGCAACAGCTTTCAAACCTTCGTTTACGATTGCTTGAGCAAGTACTGTTGCAGTCGTAGTACCGTCACCCGCTACGTCGTTCGCCTGAGACGCAACTTCTTTAACCATTTGCGCACCCATGTTCTCGAACTTGTCTTTAAGCTCGATCTCTTTCGCAACAGACACGCCGTCCTTTGTTACAGTTGGCGCACCAAATGATTTATCTAGAACAACGTTACGACCTTTTGGTCCAAGTGTTACTTTTACTGCATCAGCAAGAATATTTACGCCTGCCAACATACCTTGGCGAGCTGAATCACCGAATTTTACGTCTTTTGCTGTCATGTTTTTGTCCTGTTTAACTCGTATCTAATCAGTAGGAAAATGAAACCGAATTACGCTTCGATGATGCCGAAAATTTCGCTTTCAGCCATGATGAGAAGCTCTTCACCGTCAATTTTCACGGTATTTCCAGCGTATTGACCAAATACCACAGTATCGCCAGCTTTCACCGCCATCGCTTGCACACTACCGTTATCCAGTGCTTTACCAGCACCTACTGCAACTACTTCACCTTGTGAAGGTTTTTCGGTAGCGCTACCTGGAAGAACAATACCTCCAGCTGAAGTAGTTTCTTCTTCTTTACGACGTACAACAACGCGATCGTGTAATGGACGGATGTTCATCTCAATGCTTCTCCTAACAGGTTATCAATCCGATTTGATAAGTCTCTTTCGAGATATTTTTTTATGTTGGTCTTACGTCACTCTGATACGTAAGAAACGTGTGATGCTTAGATAGGGCCGCTCACTAGCTTTTCAAGCCCTCTCAAGAACTTTTTTTGAAAAACTTACTTTAACTGATCGCGTCGTTCATGAACTTCCTCGTATTCCGCGTCAATTGCATCATCAAAGCGATCAGATCTAGATTGCGAAGAATAAGTTGAATGAGAAAACTGAGTACCAGAAACGATCATCCTAGCCGCCACAAGCTTGGCTAATTGGCTTCTAAGACCAGGCGTCAACAGAGCAAAACCAATTGCATCTGTTACAAAACCTGGCGTTAACAATAGTGCTCCAGCAACCGCGAGCAACAGCCCTTCACCAATCTCTGAAACAGGCAGCGCCCCTTGCTGTGCTTTTTGCTGTGCTCGAAGCAAGGTACTTAGCCCCTGCCTTTTTAGAAGATTCACCCCGATAACAGCGGTTAATAAAACAAGTCCAACTGTATACCAAGCTCCGATCACGGAGCCGACTTGAATCAATAAGACCATTTCGACAATGGGCATGATGATAAATAGTAGAAATACGAGACGCATTGCATACCTCGATTAAGAAAATTCTTCGTTGCGAATTATGGTAAATTGGGGCGAACAGAAGCTTTACAACCCCAGAACATGGATCTTTCAAGCCTGAAACCTCAAGCAATTCTGACAACCGTTAACTCGATTCCAGAAGGTCGACTAAGCAGCTACGGTAAAATCGCTGCGGCCGCGGGCCTGCCTCAAAATGCAAGACTTGTTGGCCAAGTACTAAAACACCTCCCCAAAGACTCTCAAATCCCTTGGCATAGAGTGCTAAATGCCCAAGGCAATATCTCTTTTCCCAAAGACTCTCCATCTTATCAGCGCCAGCAAGCAGCATTAATGAATGAGGGGCATCCGAAGACATTAAGTAAAAGTCACTTCCTGCAAAACATTTGGCCGAGCTAAACGGCCGCTTACTGCGACATTCGACACAAGATACGTTTCTTTACAATGACTTAATATTTCTCAGCTAGAGTGAAAAATATAACGAGTAAAAAGAATGAGCGAGAGTTTTAGCCGTATTCTGCATCAGCAGATACTCGGCACGCTCACAATAAAACGCGAGTAGTTGGATTTGGCCATGGCCCAAAATAGTCTTTTAAAAGAGCAGTTGCAGCAACACCTTGATAACAGCACCAATGATGAAAGTTTAACGCCTTTGATTCAGGCTGTCAGCGATGCCTTTGATCAGTCAGAAGAAGATAAACGTGCTTTAGAAGCATCAGTGCGAGAGCAAAACGCTGAGTTAGCATTGCGTAACGAAGAGCTAAATAATCAGGTTCGCGAGCTACAAAAAACCAAGGCAGCTCTGCAAGAATCTTACTCTCTTCTTCAGGCTAGCTTGAGTTCGACATACGATGCGCTTGTCATGCTCGATAACCAGGGCTCGATCCGACTCAGCAATCCGAACTTCAACAAGATGTTTCGCATGAATACCTTTAATGCGGGGCTCGCTCATGTGCATGATTTTATTGAGCATTGCCAATGCATTGTAAAAGGAAATCACCACTTCTCTGACGTTCTTAAGTTATCTCTCGCAGCGCCGGAGAAAACATTCACACATGAACTTCAAACATACGATGGTCGCTGGTTAGAAGCACATTCAAAGGCTCACTGGCATGACAATGAAATTGTCGGGCAAGTATGGAGCTTCAGAGATGTCACGGCACTGAAGTTGAAAGAGAAAGAAGCGAAACACCGTACTTTTCACGACTTTTTAACCGGACTGCCAAACCGGCGTTCACTTTTATCACGACTTAAAAAGTCCGTCAACGAAGCACAAAAAACATTCAAAGATGTTGTTGTGATGTTCATCGACTTAGATGGATTTAAAGACGTCAACGACTCTTTAGGACATAGTGTTGGTGATTCTCTCTTGATCGAGGTTGCGCGCCGAATGGAAAGTAAACTTCCTGAATGTGCCACCCTAACTCGACATGGTGGAGATGAATTCGTCGCCATTCTTGGCAAGCAAACTAGCCTAGATGAAGCGACAGCATATTCAGAACGAATTTTGAGTTGTTTCTCAAAGCCATATCACATCGGCAAGCAAGATATTTACATGAGCGTTAGTATCGGTATTGCAACACTCAATATGCATGGCAACGATTCTGAGCGACTTATTACTTACGCTAACTTGGCAATGACACAAGCCAAGAAACAAGGCTCGAATATCTATCAGGTCTATGACGCTTCAGTATCATCACAATGCGAGCACCGTCTCCGTATTCGTAATGAAATCAATCAAGCACTTGAGAACGATCAGTTCGAACTGTTTTTCCAACCAAAAATCTGTTTAGAGTCAGGTTCAATTAAAGGCGCAGAAGCGCTCATTCGCTGGCGTATGACCGACGGTAGCTTTAGAAGCCCGATGGAATTCATTCCGATTGCCGAAGAAAGTGGCCAGATTATTCCAATTACACAATGGGTAATACGCCGTTGTTGTGAGTACTTAAATGAATGGATGCCTCATCTAGATTCAGATTTTGTTCTGGCGCTAAATATCTCAGCGAAACACTTCCAAAAAGGTTTACTTCAAAGGGATGTTGCTTCGGTACTAAAAGAGATTCAAACAATCCCTTCTATGTTGGAACTCGAAGTCACCGAGACTGCCATCATGGAAGACATTGAATTAGCAGTTTCGACTCTAAATGAATTAAAGAGACTTGGTATTCGTACTGCTATTGATGACTTTGGCACCGGATATTCGTCGTTAAGCTACTTAAGAAAGCTCCCTATCGAAGTTCTTAAAATCGATAAAAGTTTCATCGATGAAATACTCGAGTCTCCTGAAGACAGAACGCTTGTAAAAGGGATCATCGATATGGTTCATGCGCTTGGCATTGAAGTGGTCGCGGAAGGTGTCGAGAACCATCAAATGGCAGTTCTCCTACAAAATATGAACTGTGACCTTGTCCAAGGCTACCACTACTGTAAACCTATAGAAGAAAGTGAATTTCTGCACTTAATTAAGGAGAGCTTATGCTACATCTAAGCTTTACTCAGCAACTTTGCCATGTGGCGACATTGCAAAAAACTGACTCCGCCGCAAACGATCCAACCTACAACGTAGGCCATGAAGACGAGCGACGAGAAAAATCCAGTTCGAACGACGCAAGCAGCCACTATGAAATACTCAAAAGGTTTGCAAGCGCTTACTTTAATCGCCGTTAAGTCAACTACAAATTCTTAAATGTGTCGTGCTTTTGAATACGATAAATAAGGTAAAGCACAGGCACACCCATCATGCTTGCCACAAGAAAGAAATTCGAATAGCCGAGGTTATCAACCATACTCCCCGAATAGCCACCAATAACCTTTGGCAGCAGCGTCATTAATGAACTAAAAATCGCATATTGAACTGCCGTAAACGACACATTCGTTAGACTGGATAAGAAGGCAATAAATGCAGCACTTGCTAGTCCTGCTGTTAAATTATCTGCAGAAATAACGAGATAAAGCAGTTCAATGTCATAGCCCGTTTTCGCTAACAACATAAACAAAAGATTCGTTGCAACGGTTAGAAATGCACCTGCATACAGCATTTTGATCACGCCAAAACGCACAGACAAAACGCCGCCAAGAAAGCCTCCCAGAATGGTCATAAACAAACCAAAGGTTTTTACGACCGAAGCGATCTCAGTTTTACTAAATCCCATATCTTGAAAAAACACATTCGAAATGACGCCAAGAACGATATCGGAAACACGATAGAAACCCACAAAAACAAGCAGCAGAACAGCCAATCTGATGCCGTAACGTGAAAAGAACTCTTTAACCGGTGAAATATAAGAGTCTTGTATTAATTGATGCTCATACATTGAAGTAAACGAGACTAAACGAATAAAGAAACAAACAATCAATACGGCAAATATCAGACGCAGACATTCAATCGAAAAATTTGCGAGTGCCTCGTTTCCAGCATAGCTACCAACGTCACGTTTTAATTGCTCTACTTGATCCGCTCCAACAATATACACACCAACAAAGATGCAAATACTCATAGCAAACATCGCAAGAAAACGAAGATATTGGACTGAAGAATAGTCTCGTTTGGCTCTCAATTCTGCGGAAACCGGCTCTGAAACAATCAGCGTTGTTACCAAACCAACCAACATCGTTAAAGACATAATGATGTATGTAAACATCCATGCTTCATAGCTATATGACTCCATAGAGGAGCCGAAACCGCTGGCCAAGAATAAGGCGCCTGCACCGGAACTCAACATACCAATGCGATAACCCGCAATATAGGTTGAAGACATTAATGCCTGAAGATCACTCGATGCGGACTCAATCCGATATGCATCAATGGCTATATCTTGGGTTGCCGACGAGAAACCAAGCAAAACTACTGCGAGCGCCATGATGGTTAGCGCATTTTCCTTAGAGGGATCGATCAACGCGATGAGGACAATCGATAGAACAATTGAGCACTGAGAAAGTAATAACCAAGCCCTTCTACGTCCCAATTTTTTGGTGAGAAAAGGCAAAGGCAACTGATCAACCAAGGGTGCCCATAAAAATTTAAATGAATATGCAAGAGCCGCCCAACTAAAGTAAGTCACAGCAGATCGTTCAACACCTGCCTCTCTGAGCCACAAAGACAAAGAAGAAAAAATAAGGAGTAAAGGCATGCCCGCAGAAAAACCAAAGAAAAGCATCGAGACCACGCGAGGATGCGCAAAAGATCTCAGCGATCCACGCCAGTCAGCTTGCTGATTGTGCATATATTTATTCTTATCAGTTACGGCTTGAAGTAAGGTAAAGGGCTAGTCGCGAAAATTGTTGTACTGCAAAGGCACCTCAATGTCTGACTCTTTCCATAGAGCCATTACCTGCTGAAGATCATCGCGTTTTTTACCTGTAACGCGTACTTTTTCGCCTTGAATTGCAGCCTGCACTTTGATTTTTGACTCTTTCACGAGCTTCACCATTTTCTTCGCTGTCAGCGAATCAATACCCTGCTTTAAATCAAAGGTTTTCTTTACTAGCTTACCGGCCTTGCTATCTCCCGCCTCTACCATGGCTCGGGAATCAACTTTACGCTTAGCTAAAGCCATCTTCGCAACTTCTACAACTTGCTCTAGTTGAAAATCCTGCTCTGCAGAAAACGTTAGTTTGCTATTTTCAAGCACGATATCTACGTCGACGTTTTTAAAATCCCAACGGTTACTTAGCTCACGCTTTGCTTGATCTACAGCATTCGTGACTTCATGCATATCTACTTCTGAGACAGCGTCGAAAGATGGCATATATTTCTCCGTTAAAATAAACTGAATATCAACTAGGATCGGACAAAGTCTACACAAGAACGACTAATTGGGAAACGTCCCAACACAGCGCTTGATGTAGAGATAATAAAATATAAGGGAAAGGAAAATGCCCATTAATTCATCCATTATCATCGTTGATGACGCTAAATTTAGCGCAGCGATTGTTAGGAAACGACTGAGTGAACATGGCTTCACTGATATTCGAGTAGCGCATCATGCGAATGATGCATTTAGCCTTATTGCCGAGCGTCCAGCTGACTTAGTCATCTCAGACTGGATAATGCCCGACATCGACGGTATAGCGTTGTGCGAGCAAATAAAAGCCGACAATCTGTCACGTTCTACTTTCACGTATTGCTTGTTGATGACAGGTAAAGATGACGAAGAAAGCGTGCAACAAGCTCTTTCTAAAGGTTTAGATGACTTCATTTTCAAATCTGAAATAAATCATCAACTTATTCCCCGCGTCAGGGCAGGATTACGCATCGCCCGCCAGCTAAGTAATGCATTAGAGCGCCAAAAATCATTAAGCGCTGAAATTGTCCTTCTACAGGAAAAACCAAGCATCGACCCATTGCTTGGACTCGCTAACCGCCAATACGCTGAGCAAACATTAGATCGCTTATATAGACATACTCAAGCTCGGGGTGGTGCAGTGAGCTATATGTCGATCACCATCAAAAATTGGGGCAGCATTCTCAGTGAATATAAAGCGCCTGTATGCCAAGAGTTAAGCGAACAGATTGCTAAACGAGTGAATGCCCTCGTGCGCCCTTTGGACGAAGTATGCAAATATTCTGGGAACGAGTTTATCGTTCTAGCGCACTTTCGTGACCCTAATGATTGCAACCTTTCAACTTATAGACGGTTTTATCAGGGGCTAGATAAGCAGGCTTTTAAAACGTCGGCGGGATTTATCGCTATTTCAATTTCTTGCGCCGTGTGTTTTGCTGATCAAGATTCAACGACAGCCACATTAAGTGAAATGAATGCGTTTAATGCGCAGAAAATTTCTGAATGTAAGGAAGAAAAAACTTACGTTGTTAACGCTCTCTAACGGGCATTTGCTCAATAAGAAACCAGTTTGATTATTAATCGTGCAACCCGAAAACAAGCTGTAACAAAAGTGTGACATTTAAGAAACAGCGCTTTTAATTCCAACCTTTAGACTTAAAGAGTGGATTAAATAAAGTATCCCGATTTGGTGAAGCGTCTACTTTAGACGCTTCACTCTTTTTACGGGAATATTTAATTCGCAAAAGAATTTAACAACGCTCCTTGCTTGCGCACTGGAGCGTTTTTTTTGCTTAAGATTTTTCAGGGTAGCCGGTAATATCTTGAATAGAACGATACAAGGGCCGTAACTGCTTATACATATTCAAATACACCTCATTGTATAAACGGTTATAGGTAATATGCGTTTCGTGATTAGGCTCAAATCGCTTACCAACTCGCGTCATACCAGCAATAGCTGTATGACAATCGCTATACCATCCCAGCGCAACAGCAACATCCATCGCCGCACCTAAACCAGAAGTTTCATAGGTATGTGGCCTTTCTACGGGCAAGCCAAAAATATCAGCCGTTAATTGCAGAGCTGCATCACTTTGCGAACCACCGCCACTGACTCTTAGGAGTTTAATTTTTTGCTTATTGCGTTTTTCTAAACGCTCCATCCCCTCACGAAGACCATAAGCCAAGCCTTCCAGAATAGCGCGATAAACATGTGCTCTAGTATGCACATCACCAAACCCAATAATGCCCCCCTTAGCCTCAGGCCCCGGATCTCGCACACCCGGCGTCCAATAGGGTTGCAGCATCAATCCCATTGACCCGGGCGGCACAGCGTTCACTAGCTCATCGAACAAACTCTCTGGGCTAACATTCTGCGCCTCGGCCATTGCTTGCTCACGAAGTCCAAATTCATTTTTAAACCAACTAACCATCCAAAATCCGCGAAAAATCATAATTTCAGAGCAATAATGATCTGGGATTGCCGATGGATATGCAGGCATGAATCGAATAGGTTCTATGTACTTTTTACTTGTTGTATTGATTGTGGCCGTTGTGCCATAACTCATGCATGCCACATCATCTGACTGACCACCTGAACCAAGAATCTCGCATGCTTTATCTGATGCGGAAGCAATCAGTGGCACTCCAGCAGGGATACCCGTCATATTTTGAGCATCGATGGTAACTTGCCCCATCACCGTAGCTGGGCGATACAGCTTAGGGAATAACTCTTGTTTAAATCCAGGAAGCAAACGATAACGCCAATCACTCTCTGCGGACCACTTCAAGCCTTTATAATCGAAAGGCAAATATGCGACTTGCGAGGCAAGAGAATCGACAAAGTCACCGCACAAGCGATAGTTTAGAAAGCCAGATAGATTGAGATATTTATCCGTTTTTTCCCAAATGTCTGGTTGATTGGATGCTATCCAAAGATACTGTGCACGTGCTTGATAGCGCTCAACAAGATCTTTAGCGCCAGCCATTTTAAATGCTAGCTCATGCAGCTTTGGCAAATGCCCGAGGGCTTTTGAATTACGCTGATCCAGCCAAGTAATGGCAGGTCGTAATGGCTTACCACCTTTATCAAGATTCACCATGGTGCCGCGCTGTGTCGTGACCGACACTCCAGCAATATCACCCTTATTACGACCTAAATTTGCCATTTCACCCCATAGCGCAGAACAAGCATCAACCAAAGCCTGCCAATAGATTTCAGGCTCTTGCTCGGCCCAACCTGGGTGCACCGAAAAATAAGGTTCAATTTCAACTTTCGACTTTGCTAACAATTCTCCGTTTCGATCAAAAAGCAATGCACGAACAGACTGCGTTCCGTTATCGATGGCAAGTATTGTATCGCTCACACGCACTCCTTTTGGTTCGGAAGGCTGTAGTGATCCGCAATGATATTTTTATATCTATGCCACTCTTCATCCCATTTTTGAATAGGCCACTGTAAACGCTCGCGCAATAACTCTGTCCATGGCTGAATCAAATGAATCGCGCCTTCCGGATACAACATCCCTATCCGTACACGTCTCAAAAGAAGATCATCTAAATGCTCAACGGCTTCGTTCTCACACGCCCAAAATAATTCTTGGAGGCAAACTTCAGTGTTGCCTAACAGCGTTAAATCATCAATATCCGCTTGCTCCACAAGCTGATTAGCAATATCACCGTAACGGCCAACGAGCCTCTGACGGCGTTGCTTCGATAGTTTATGGTCGCCAATCAACACAGATTCATCGGACTCACTAAAATCTGAAGGCGCATCTAAATCCGATATGGAAAGGTTGTTTTGTAAATAAGGTTGAGCTGCACGCAATACTTCGAGCGCTAACAAGCGAAATGTCGTGAGTTTGCCGCCGGCGATACTGATACACCCTGCATCATCCCAAACCATATGCTCACGTTTCTCGTCTGATGGTTTGTTCGTAGCAGCAACATCCTCAGCACTGTATTCATCAACAACAACTGGCCGCACACCGGACCAAGAAGAGATAATGTCCTCACGCTTCAGTGCTGCATGATCAAACTGTGAATTCGCTGCATCCAAAAGATAAGTGACTTCATTTTCCGTAATCGATGCCTCGCTCAACATAGTATTATGATGATCAAGGTCTGTTGTACCGATCACGACTTGACCTTCCCAAGGAAAAACAAATACTGGTCGCTTGTCTTTCGGATGGAAAAAACTAACGGAAAAGGCGACCGGTAGACGCCAGAATGGAATAACTAGGTGACTTCCTCTCAAAGGTCGAATGCTTTTCTTATTACCAAGCATTTGACGAAGTTCATCCGTCCAGGCACCGCTGGCGTTAACCACAGCATTAGCTTGAACTTGAAGTTCTTTGCCGCTGAGCTCGTCTTTTAAATACAGGCCAATCACTTTTGTATTACGCTCAACTTCTGAACCTGAGCGCATAACACCCGTTGCTTTGAGGTAATTAAGAGCAATACCGCCCTGCTCATTCCCATCAGCCAAGACACGCATTACTAAGCGAGCATCATCAGTTACGGCATCCATGAAACGAGTCGCGCCTAGCAGCTCTCTCTGTTTCATGCCCGGCGCATAAAAATCATTTACCTGAGACTTCACAAACTGTCGATATCGCTTTCCTGCAAACAAGTCATAGATCGCCAACAATTTATCGAAAATCCAAGGCCCGGGAAAACCACCTTTATAATGCCCCATCAGAAAAGGAAGTGGATCAACAAGCCCCTTAAGCTGTTCCATGAGTTTCTGTCTCTCAGTCACAGAGTCTTTGGCTAATCCGAATTGCCCTTTACCGAGATAGCGCAAGCCTCCATGAACCATCTTCGAAGAACGAGACGATGTTCCCCAAGCAAAATCTTTTTGCTCAACGAGTAAAACCTTTAACCCTTTCGCCGTCGCCTCTCGATAAATACCCGCTCCAGTAATACCACCTCCAACAACGATCAAGTCAAATGACTGTCCGTTTGAGAGAGATTGTAGGGTTTGATCTCTCCAACCCGGAGACCAATATGACAGCGCCATGGTCTTACTCTGCCTTTTCTTGCAGCAGCGTTCCTGGATTCAATAGCCCTTTCTCATCCATATGATCACAAAGAGATTGAATCATACCCATGGCTAACTCACCCTTCTCCGTTGGCAAATAGGGGGCATGATCCTTGCCAACTCCATGTTGATGACTGATCGTTCCGCCATTGTTCACAATAAGTTCAGAAGTGCTTGTTTTCAGAGTTTTCCAGCGAGCAAGAGTTTCTTCGTAAGTATCTGCTGCACGGAATACATAAGTCGTGTAGATACTGGAACCTTGAGAATAAAAGTGTGACAAGTGCGTGAACACATGCACTTTCTCACCTTTGTCTTGCAGAGATTTCCGTAAATTCGCTTCGATCTTATCAAGTAAGTTATCGACATTGCTCCAGTCTGTAGACGTTTCAAGCGTATCGACCACATATCCTTTTTCCCATAACGCTTCTCGCAGATACGGCATGGTGAAACGTTTCGCAGCCCATTTCTTACCTAGATATGAGCCGGTGTAAACGCCGCCTAATGGACGAGTTAAACGCTTCATTAGTCTGTGCGCAGAACGACATTGATCAGGCATACCTGTTACACCTAATGTCATCATGCACTTGCCCTCACCGGCACCTCGCCAAGACAAGAACTTCTCAAGCAAGGCAATTTGACCAGGATGCCCTGCCAATGCGAGCTGCGTTTTGGTTTCGATCGCATTGCTAAGGCGAAGCATAGAGAGTTGAATTTTCGCTTGCACTAGATGACGTGCCGCGGCTTTAGCCTGATTCCAAGTTGGGAAGAAGATAACATAGAAGTCTTCTTGAATTGGCGATGGAGTGACACGCACTTTCACGTCACTAATAACACCCATACGACCTTCCGAACCAAGGATCATTTCTCTTACATCTGGCCCTGCTGATGATGCAGGAATTGTTGGAATCTCTAGACGTCCTCTCGGTGTTTCAATCGAACCACCTGCAAACATTTGTTCAATACGCCCGTAGCGCAATGATTGTTGTCCACTAGAGCGACTCGCCACCCAACCGCCAACTGTTGATAGTTCAAAGCTCTGTGGGTAATGCCCCAGAGTGTAACCCTTTGCACGAAGCTGCGATTCAACTAGAGGCCCCGGCGTTCCTGCTCCAAATGTCGCGATCAAACTTGAATCATCGATATCGGTTAGGCGATTCATTCGCGTTAGCGCTAAGGTTAAGATCGGCTTATCGCTTTGGAAAGGGTTGATATGGCCTGCAACACTTGTGCCGCCTCCATAAGGAATCACAACAATATCGTTGTCGTAGGCAAAACTAAGAAGTTCTGCTATCTCATCTTTTATCTCAGGGAAAGCCACACCATCTGGGAAGAATTCAAACTGACCACTGCGCATCGCCAACCAATCAGGAAGACTTTGACCACGAGCGTGACGCACACGAACATCCGGATCTGTATTAATCAATCGATGGTCAGGCAATCGAGATGACGGCACTTGTGCCAATACTGAATCGAGACTTGCATCAGCAAGAGGGGTAGCTTGACCAACATGCTCTAGCAAAAATGCATCCCCAGATTCTGGTAAATCCATTTTGTTTGCTTCATCACCCCAACCATTCCAACGTCGCATTTTTTCACCTACCGATTTGTTCTA
>NZ_LWFH01001521.1:0-739 GCF_001635725.1 Oleiphilus sp. HI0066 | reverse complement strand
CATTTAAAGTATTCTTCAAAGCGACAGGCTGCTCATAAATTTCCTTCAGCATGTAGTGTTTGAATTTACCCTTATCTCCAGCGTCATGCGTTATATCTGATTCGCTTACTTCCCGCTCAACTTGTTCATCGTTGAGATCAAAAATTGTTACGCTGTGGCGAGTTAGCTCAGCAATGTCTCCTTCTTCAAGAAAGGCAAATCTATTCGTAACGGGAAGTAATGCTAGCTGATCGGACGCTAAGAAATTTTCTCCAATGCCATAACCAATGACGAGTGGGCTACCAGAACGCGCTGCGACCAATCTATCTGGATCTGCTGTTTCCATTGCCACGGTTCCATATGCACCGACTAGCTGACGAATGGCTTGACGGAATGCTTCTAGAAGAGTGGAACTAGTTTTGCGTTCATGATGAATAAGATGGGCAATTACTTCGGTATCGGTATCGGACGTAAAAATATACCCTAATCCAATGAGCGTTTTTTTTAGGTCCAAATAGTTTTCGATAATCCCGTTATGTACGACGGTAATTTCGTTACTTGATGTGTGTGGATGGGCGTTTTGTTCATTAGGCTCACCGTGTGTTGCCCAACGGGTATGTGCGATGCCAGTACCACCTAAGCAAGGAGTTTCTGTTAGCGCGTCGGCTAATGCTTTCACTTTACCGACACGACGTACACGTTGAAATTCTCCGTCTTGAGATAACACAGATACACCTGCAGAGTCATAACCTCGATACTC
>NZ_LWFH01001520.1:0-765 GCF_001635725.1 Oleiphilus sp. HI0066 | reverse complement strand
TGAACGCCATGGTTCCTTCTTGTCCTTCGGCGCCTTTCACGGCTGACGCAAAACTTTTCGCTGCGCCATCAAGTAAGGATTCAAGTGGTTGGTGTCCGACGCTTAAGATCAGTTCTTTAGTTGTTCGATTCGCTTGTGGCGCACAATTTTTAACTTGAGAAAGAGCAGTCTCAAGCGCCGTTTCTATGGCTTCGTTTGAATCTAAACATTCATGAACAATGCCTAATTCTTTTGCTTCAGTGCCTTTAAAACGCGCACCAAATAATGATAAGCGTCTTGCTTGTGTTAAGCCTACGCGTGTCACAACAAAAGGTGCTATTTGCGCTGGTGGTATACCCAAACTTGTCTCTGGCAAGCCAAACTGTGTGCTATCAAGGCACAACGCAAGGTCAGAGATGCATACTAAGCCAAAGCCTCCGCCTAGTACTGCGCCTTCAGCCACAACAATCAAGACTTGTGGGATTTGGTTGGCAAAGGTAATCATGCGCCCAAATTCTCTATTTAATGCGTAGAAAGGGTCTTCATCACCTTCAGCTTTTTGCCCTAGCGCTGCACGTGCATTTGCCATGTCTTTGATGTCGCCGCCAGCGCAGAAATGACCCTCTGCGCCGCGCATGACGACAACGCGAATATTTTGTTCATGCTCAATAGCTTTGAATACCGACATCAATTCTTGAACCATCTGAAGGCTCATCGCGTTGCGTGCCTTGGGTCGGTTCAGCGTGATCTGCAAAACATGGTCTTGCAGATCAATTAGTAAGGTTT
>NZ_LWFH01001519.1:0-1262 GCF_001635725.1 Oleiphilus sp. HI0066 | reverse complement strand
GATACGATTTTCGCCACAAATACCTCTTCTTTATCAATTACTGAAGTCGCTGCAGCAACGAGTCGTCCAGACAGATTTTTGGGGATGCATTTTTTCAATCCTGCGCCGGTAATGAAGTTGGTTGAGCTCATCAAAGGGATCGCGACGTCGCAAGAAACCTTCGATAAGGTTGCTGATATTACCTCTCAGCTTGGAAAAACGGCTGTAGAAGTTGCAGAGGCTCCAGGATTTGTTGTGAATCGCATTCTAATTCCAATGGTCAATGAAGCTGTTGGAATCTTAGCTGATGGCGTAGCTAGTGCGGAGGATATTGACGCTGCAATGAAGTTGGGCGCAAATCATCCAATGGGACCACTCGCTTTAGGCGATTTAATTGGTTTGGATGTATGTCTGGCGATCATGGAAGTTCTCTATGATGAGTTTGGCGACAGTAAATATCGCCCGCACCCTTTACTACGTAAGTATGTGAGAGGCGGAATGTTAGGTCGTAAATCCAGCAAAGGATTCTACGACTATAGTTAAATAGAAAAGGGGCGAATGCCCCTTTTTTGATTTTATAAGTGTTTAAAGCCGTGGTGATCCAACGGCATGCAGTTTCAACACTCCAAATTATAAATACGAGGCTGTTATGAATTTAGAGAGTATTCTTGCTCAGTTTGACGATAAAGTAATTAATCCTATTGGCGCATCGCGCAAGAAAAACCAGATTATCGGTAAGGGTTATATTTCAGCGTTAAAAGCGTTAGTCAGTGTTATTAATATTCCTAAGCCGACGGTGCTGACTGGAAAAAACTCTTCACTAAAACTGTGTGAGAGTGTAGCTAGCTTCGGTTTGAAGAAAGTCCTTATCGTAACTGATCGACCACTCTATGAGCTTGGCTTGCTCGAAAATATTCTCCAATCGCTTGAACATCGCGGAATGGCATATGAGCTATTTGCTGATGTGCAACCAGATCCTACTTTTTCTGTCGTGGAAGCTGGGCTTAAGCGCTATAGGCAAGCAAATTGTGACTCGGTAATGGCAGTTGGTGGTGGGTCGTCTATTGATTCAGCAAAGGTAATCGCTTTGGCTGCTTCAAATAACACTGAACCGAAAAAACTAGTAGGAATTTTGAAAGGTAAGGTCGGTTGTGCGCCCTTCTTTTGCGTTCCTACGACCGCGGGGACAGGCTCTGAAGTAACCATCGGCGCTGTGATTTCGGATGACGAGACACATCAAAAGGGCTTGGTTATAGAGTCAAAAATCGTACCTTTGATCGCAG
>NZ_LWFH01001518.1:0-1007 GCF_001635725.1 Oleiphilus sp. HI0066 | reverse complement strand
TTGCCGTTGATGCCAAATCATCTTGTAATTAAAAGGTGGAAACTCTATTTCTTCTGGCAACAAAGCGCTCGTTAAACCTTGTTCCGCTAACGCTTGTGTGCTCATTGCAGACCCACCAAGCATCAGATAATCTGTGGTAGTTAGGCATGACATTGCCGTGTGCATATTGCTTGTTTCAAAAGCCACACGGCGCGAAAAACCATGTTTAAATAAAATAGGCTCATCCTTCACATGGTTCTCGTTGAATTCTGGCACGATGATTTTGATATAGGGGTAAGACACATATTCATCGAGTGACAAACGCTTTTTATTTGCCAAAGGGTGGCGAACATTCATCAAAACACAGAAATCAATTTCTTTAAGGACTTGTTGATAAAAATTCGCCTTATCGACCTCAACCACATTAAGTGCAAGATCAAGCTGCCCATTAGCCATATCATCAAAACTTGTTTTCCCTCAAGGCTTCATTTCAATGTTCACTTTGGGTGCTTCATCTACTATGCGCGCCAACAAGGGCGGGCATAAGCGTGCCGCGACACTATCTAACAACGAGATCCTGAAGGTTCGATCGCAATCACTCACAACAAACTCCGGTGGTGATACAAGTCGGCCTAGTTGCTCAAGCAATTCGCTTAAAGGTGTTTGCAATTCAAGCGCCCTTTCGGTTGCGCGAATTCCCTGCGTACCACGAAAAAACAGTTCTTCGCCAAATAAGTCCGACAAACGGGTGAGCATCTTACTCATTGCAGATTGTGTAACGTGCAAGCGCTCAGCGGCGCGAGACACGCTCTCCTCTTCAAGTAAAACTTGTAAGGCAACCAACAACTTAATATCGCAACGAGCTAGATTCTCTAACTTCATAACACCCCTCGGTCATATTTATGCTTAAAACTTATAATTCATTGACACCGCTCCAGCGACTGCTGAATTGTTGTACTCGCCTGCAGGGTTCGCCAACAAGCCTGACTCATGCGCAACGCTCGGCGTTCCCAAATCGGCATACTCTA